>NZ_JBAMDI010000020.1:0-112735 GCF_036961695.1 Pseudomonas sp. CGJS7
CTTGTCGATGTTCCTTTACCCGCTGGCGATCAATGCCGGCTGGCTGCATCTGGATACCATGGGCGCCGGGCTGTTGCTGGGCGGCACAGTCCACGAAGTGGCGCAGGTGGTAGGCGCGGCCAGTAATGTCAGCCCCGAAGCCACGCATATCGCCACCATCGTCAAGATGACCCGGGTCATGCTGCTAGTGCCGGTACTGCTGGTGGTGGGCCTGTGGATCAGCCGTTCGCGCAAGGCCGGCCAGGCGCAGGGCAACGGGCGCATTGCCATGCCCTGGTTCGCTTTCGGCTTCCTGGCCCTGGTCCTGGTTAATTCGCTGCAAATACTGCCTGGCAGCGTGACCCAGGCAGTGAACAGCCTGGACACCTTTGCCTTGACCATGGCCATGACGGCGTTGGGCATGGAGACCCGCTTCAGCCAGATTCGCCAGGCCGGGCCACGGGCGCTGGCCACCGGGGCGATCCTCAACCTGTGGCTGGTTGGCGGGGGGCTGGCGATTACCCTGGGGGTGCAGAAGCTGTTGGGCTGACTGGAGACCGAGTCGGCTGCTTCGCGGGTAAACCCGCTCCTACAGGTGCTGCCCTGAAGATGGCAAGGCCCCTGTAGGAGCGGGTTCACCCGCGAAGCAGGCAGCTCGGTCTCAAGGTTTTTCACAGCCCCCCTCGTTGCCGTCCACATTTCTCGGTATGGTGGTGTCAAAGAAGGATGTTTTACCCGCACAGGAAAGACTTAGATGCCTCAACGCCATGTCATCAATGCATCCGTCAGCCCCAAAGGCAGCCTGGAGACGCTGTCACAACGTGAAGTGCAGCAACTGAGTGAAGTCGGTACCGGTAGCCTCTACACACTGTTCCGCCAATGCGCCCTGGCAATCCTCAACACTGGCGCCCATGTCGACAATGCCAAGACTATCCTTGAGGCCTACAAAGACTTCGAGGTGCGTATCCACCAACAGGACCGCGGCGTGCGCCTGGAGCTGCTGAACGCCCCGGCAGACGCCTTCGTCGATGGCGAAATGATCGCCAGTACCCGTGAAATGCTGTTCAGCGCCTTGCGCGACATCGTCTACACCGAAAGCGAGCTGGCCAGCCAGCGCATCGACCTGGAGAGCTCCCAGGGCATCACCGACTACGTTTTCCACCTGCTGCGCAACGCGCGCACCCTGCGCCCAGGCGTGGAGCCGAAGATGGTGGTGTGTTGGGGCGGCCACTCGATCAGCACCGAGGAATACCAGTACACCAAGAAGGTCGGCCATGAACTGGGCCTGCGCAAGCTGGATGTCTGCACCGGCTGCGGCCCGGGCGTGATGAAAGGTCCGATGAAGGGCGCCACCATCGCCCACGCCAAGCAACGCATGCATGGCAGCCGCTACCTGGGCCTGACCGAGCCCGGCATCATCGCCGCCGAGGCGCCCAACCCGATCGTCAACGAACTGGTGATCCTGCCAGACATCGAGAAGCGCCTGGAGGCCTTCGTGCGTGTCGGCCACGGCATCATCATCTTCCCGGGCGGAGCCGGCACGGCGGAGGAGTTCCTGTACCTGCTGGGCATCCTCATGCACCCGGACAACCACGACCTGCCGTTCCCGGTGGTGCTCACCGGCCCGCGCAGCGCCGAGCCTTATCTGCAACAGTTGCACGCTTTCGTCGGCGCCACGCTGGGTGAAGCGGCCCATCGCCTGTACGAAATCATCATTGATGACCCGGCGGAAGTCGCCCGGCACATGGTCGAAGGCCTCAAGGCGGTCAAGCAGTTCCGCCGCGAGCGCAACGATGCCTTCCACTTCAACTGGCTGCTGAAGATCGAGGAGAGCTTCCAGCGACCGTTCGACCCGACCCACCAGGCCATGGCCGACCTGGACTTGCGCCGCGAGCTGCCCCCCCATGAACTGGCGGCCAACCTGCGCCGGGCGTTTTCCGGGATTGTCGCAGGCAACGTCAAGGACAAAGGCATCCGCCTGATCGAGGAACACGGGCCGTATCAGATCCACGGTGACAGCGCCGTACTGGACCCGCTTGGCCGGCTGTTGCAGGCATTCGTCGACCAGCACCGGATGAAGCTGCCCGGCGGCGCGGAGTATGTACCGTGCTATCAGGTAGCGACCTGACCACGCTGTTTTGCTGATGACGGGCATGGATGCCCGTCAAACGCGGGGGCCGGGTGTCGGGAGCGCCTGTTCGGATCCCCAACATGGGTTACATGAAAGCTCACCCACCTAGGTGATTCGCTCATTGCCGGAGTTCAACCACCGCCCGCTCGAAGAACCGAATGCTGTCGCGCCCCCCACGTTTGGACTGGTACAACGCCACATCCCCCTGCTCGATCAACGCCGCCAGGCTCGCCGGCGGCTGATCGAACACGTTGGCACCAATGCTCAAGGTAACCGCCTGGGGCGTAGGCACGGTCTTGTCGGCGTACTGCTGGAACTGCTCACGCAGCCCACTCCCCAGTTCCATGACCCGTTCACTGCTCGCGCCACTGAGCAAGATGACGAACTCATCCCCGCCCAACCGCGCCGCCAGCGAGCGCTCGGGCAGCGCCGTACGAATCATCTCGCTCAAGGCAATCAGCAAACGGTCGCCGGCGATATGCCCGTGCAGGTCGTTGACCAGTTTGAAGTTGTCGATGTCGATCAACAGCAATGCCCCGGGTTGCGCCGGGCTCACGTCCTTGAAGAAATGCCCCGCCCGCACCTCCAGTGCACGCCGGTTGTACAGCGCAGTCAGCGGGTCACGGGCTGCCAGCCGGGCAATCCGCTCTTCCCGCCGGTAACGTACGGTGCCGGTCATCGACAAGGCAATCAGCATGATCGCCATCGCGCCTTCCACCAGCGAAACCTGAATGATCAGCCCGCCAAAGGTCGCCAGGTCAATCAGCGTGCCTGGCGTGATCGCGATGGCCGCCTTGGCCACATAGAACAGCCCATGGATCAGCAACACATAGCGCAGTTGCACGGCCCCGACACTCAGCGATTTGCCATGTGGCCGCAGCAGGAAACTGGCCTTGAGCGTCAGCGAGGCCACCAACAACGAGTTGACCATCAGCATCACCTTCGACCACTGCGGGCCCACGGGCAGCAGCAGCAAGGCAAACCAGACCACCACAACCATCATCCAGGCGCGTGACAAGCGCTCCTGGGTGAAGCGCAGCACGCCGATCAGGAAAAAAACGTGGGCCACCACCAGCAAGCCATTGGCGAACCAGATGCCGATGAACAGAAAGCCGACCCCGCGCAACAATGCCAGGGTGCTACCAACCGTAATCGTGGCGAAACCCGCACTCCAGTACAGCAACGAGGTTTCGCGCACACTGCGCCATTCAATCGCCAGGTACAAGGCGGCCGCAGCGGCCAAAGCGACTGAAATAGTCAGCATCGTGGGTGGATCTAACGCCATATACGCATTGGCCTGTCTGGTTAACGGGAAAAGGCCCGACTGTATGCGATCGTGATCACGTTCAGAGGGGCCTTGCAAGGTTGCCTGCACATTGTAAACCAGCCCCTGACAAAGGGCCGCGGGCAGCAATATCATAATGACATCAATGCGCGGTGCGTACCACTCTGGCCCTTCGCTGGCTTGCCGGCGACAGGGCCATTGCAGGCGACGTCAGAGCACCCGTTTGATCAACGGTTCCAGCCGGCTATAGCGCAGCCGACGCAGAAACTTGCGCACTTGCTTGGGATGTTCGGCCTTCGCCCCCAGCGCCTCTGCCGAGCCGATTCTCGGCGCAAAGCGTCGCAGCTCGCTCAACTCCGCTTCCCGTGGCGCCAGCCATTGACCCTGCGGGTCGTCGATCAGCAGGCCGTTCTCCAGGTCCAGGTTGAACCCGCGCGGGTTGAGGTTGTTGCCGGTCAGCAGCGAATAACGCTGGTCGATCCAAACGCCCTTGGCATGGAAGGTATGCCCGGGATCGTTCCAGATGCGTACTTGCAACTGGCCGCTGGCAATCGCGGCGTGGCGGCGGTGGGCGAAGGCGCGCAGGTTGTCCTCGTACAGATAGGGCAATGCACCACTGGCACTGAACGGTTCGCCAGGGGCGATGTAGAAGTCGTTGGCGGTGCGGTCACCGACAATCAGCTCCACCCCAACCCCCCGCGCCAGAGCATGGTCAAGTTCGCGCATCACGACCTGCGGCGGGTTGAAATACGGCGTACTGATGATGATCTGCGTGCGCGCCACTGCCAGCAAGGCGCACAGCGCCCGGTTCAGTGGATTGCCACGGCCCACACCCAGCAGCGGGATCACCTGCAGGCCCTGCCCCGTCACGCTGGCCGGTACCTCGTAGGCCATGCGCCGCAGCCGTGCGCGCAAACGCCGAATGTCACCGCGCAAGCTGCGGGTAGAAGGTGGCGCCGGCAGGTCGAGGCGCGGTGTGGCGGTATGGTGCAGCAAACGCTGAACCAGGCCGACCATGGCATCAGCCAGTGCCGGTGACTGGAACAGGTGGTAGCGATCCAGGCGATAGCGGTCGAAACGATGCAGGTAGACGTTGTTCAGACTGGCGCCGGTGTAGATCACGCAATCGTCGATGATGCTGCCTTTGAGGTGCAGCACCCCGAACAGTTCGCGGGTCTGCACTGGCACGCCATGGATCGCGATGTCCAGCCCGTGCAACTGGCGCTGGGCCTGGTACCAGGCGGCATTGCCCGGCTGACGCCCGGCCCCCAGCAGCCCGCGCCTGGCGCGGAACCAGTCGACCACGATGGTGATCTCCAGGCCTGGCCGCGCGGCCTTGGCCTGGTACAAGGCATCCAGCACTTCCTGGCCGGCCTCGTCCTCCTGCAGGTACAGCGCAACGATAACAATGCGCCGAGTCGCCGTACGGATGCGCTCGAACAGGCAGGCGCGGTAAGCCCTGGCATCGGGCAGCACCTGGATCGCTTCGGGGGCCATGGCATAGCCTGGCAAGCCCGCCAGCATGGTTTCGGGGTTCACTGACGCTCACCTTCTCTGTGCAATCACTGTCGGCCCTGCCAGCCGGCGGGGCCATTCCTGGCCGCTGCATCGGGGGTGTATGATCGACCCGGCAACGACCCATAACAACAAGAACCACGCGAGGCTCTGCTTTCTCACTGCCCCTGACCAACCAGGCCTCAGCTTGCACAGGAACAGCGCAATGGTCCACCCCGCTTCTGCAAACCTATCGCCGTCTAGTGTAAAGAATTGTTCGGCAAAGACCTTTGGCTTCCTGATTTTGCCCAATTTCACCACCATCGGCCTTGCGTCGGCGGTGGAGACCCTGCGCATGGCCAACCTGGCCGCGCGCAAGCCACTGTATCGCAGTGTGCTGATCGCCGCAGACGACGCGCCGGTGGTGGCCAGCAACGGCATGCGCGTACTGCCCGACTACAACATCGCCAACGCCCCCACGCTGGATGCCTTGCTGGTGGTCGGCGCCAACCCGATCGACCGAAGCCGTAGCAACCGCCCATTGATCGACTGGTTGCGCCAACTGGCCCGCCAGCGCTTGCCACTGGGCGGTATCTGCACCGGTAGCTACCTGCTGGCCAAGGCCGAATTGCTCAAGGGTTACCGCTGCACCATCCACTGGGAAGACCTGCCGACGTTGCAGGCGCACTTCCCCGGTATCGTGATCTCCAGCCAGCTGTTCGAACTGGACCGCGACCGTTACACCTGCTCAGGCGGCGTGGCGGCCATGGACATGATGCTGCAACTGGTGGCCCGGGACACGGGCGGCCAGGACATCGCGGCCAAGGCCGCCGAGCTGTTGCTGTGCGACCGCGTGCGCGGTGAGCGTGAGCGCCAGCGTGTACCGCTGCGCACCCTGCTCGGCAGCGCTCAGCCCAAACTGAGCCAGGTGGTGGCGATCATGGAGGCCAATCTGGAGGAACCGCTGGGGCTGGAGGAACTGGCCAGCCTCAACGACGTGACCGTGCGCCAATTGGAGCGGCTGTTCCACAAGTACCTGCAGCGCACGCCCAGCCAGTATTACCTGGAGCTGCGGCTGTCGCGGGCGCGGGAGTTACTGCTGCGCAGCGACGTGCAAGTGCGTGAGGTGGCGCTGGCCTGCGGCTTCAGTTCGCCTGCGCATTTCTCCAAGAGTTATAGCCGGTTCTTCGGGCTGTCGCCTTTAGGGGAGCGGCGGCAGGCCTCTCTCCATTGAATGGGGTCATGTATTGGCTTGGCTGGCCTCTTCGCGGGCAAGCCCGCTCCTACACGCACGTGGTCCGCCACAGGCTTTTGTAGGAGCGGGTTCACCCGCGAAAGGGCCGGGCCTGCTGGCCAATCTCCACCCGCCGCTCACCGTTGCCGCCGCCACCGTATTCGCGGGTAAACCCGCTCCTACACGCACATCGGTGGTCCGCCACAGGCCGTTGTAGGAGCGGGCTTGCCCGCGAAGAGGCCAGTGCAGGTCAACTAATCTTCAAGGGCCCCGTGCGCCGTCTCCCGACACATCAGCATGGCCACCAGCGCCACCAGTGCTGCCGCCAGCAGGTATCCTGCCGGGGCCAGCTTGCTGCCCGTCACCTGAATCAGCCAGGTGGCAATGAACGGCGCAGTCCCGCCAAACAGCGAATTGGCCACATTGAAGCTCAGGGCAAACCCGCTGAAGCGCACCCGGGTCGGAAAGATTTCGGCCAGCAGGCACGGCAAGGTCCCATCGTTCATCGCCAGCATCGCACCGAAAAGGATCTGGATGGCCAGAATCACCAGCAGAGGCTGGCCGTCCAGCAGGCGAAACAACGGCACGGTCAACCCCAGGAACAACAGCGAGGCCACCACCAGCATGGTCTTGCGACCAAACTGGTCGGACAGCCGCCCCATCAGGAAGATCAAGCCGATATAGGTGGCCAGCGACACCGTCGAGGCGATGAACGAATCCCGCTCGCTCATGCCCATTTCACTGGACAGGTAGGTCGGCATGTAACTGAGCAACAGGTAGAACGCAACCGCATTAAGGCAGGTGACACCCATGCCGATCGCCAGGCTGCGCCGGTGCTGGCCCAGCAGTTCGCGCAGCGGCGTCGTGGCCATGCCGGCCTTGGTTTCCAGGCGCTGCTCCATCTCCAGGAACTTGGGCGTGTCCTGCAAGCTCATGCGGATATAGCGCCCTACCAGGCCGAACGGCGCCGCCAGCAGGAACGGCAGGCGCCAGCCCCACTCATGCAGGGCTTCACTGCTGAGCAGCTCATGCAGCACCGCGACGAACGCCGCACCGAACAACAACCCCGCAGCCGTGCTGGCCGGCACGATGCTGGTGTACAAGCCACGCCGCCCAGGCGGCGCGTACTCGGCCAGGAACGCAGCGGCCCCGGCGTACTCACCCGAGGCGGAAAACCCCTGTACCAGGCGGATCAGCAACAGCAAGGCCGGTGCCCACAGCCCGATCTGCGCATAGCCCGGCAACAAGCCGATGCAGAAGGTGGATACCGACATGATCAGGATCGACCACGAGAGCGCGTTTCGCCGACCGTGTCGATCGCCGAAATGGCCCCAGACGATGCCACCCAGCGGGCGCACCAGGAACGACAGGGCGAATACCGCAAAGGTGGCCAGCAAACCGGTGGTCTTGTCAGTTTGCGGGAAGAAGGTGGCGGCGATGATGGTGGCCAGATAGCCGTAGGCGGCGTAGTCGAACCACTCGACGAAGTTGCCCATGAAGCTGGCCCGGGCGGCCTTGCGCAGCGCCTGGCGTTCGGCGTTGTGCGCGGGGCCGGCGATGGCGGATGGGTCTAGGGTGGTGCTGGACATGACGGGTACCCTCTGGTTCTTTTAATTGGAGGCAGGGTCTGGTGGTCATACGGGGATCTTGTTGTTGTCTGGGCCAGCCTTTTCGCGGGTGAACCCGCGCCTACGACAACGGTGAAATCCCCGTAGGAGCGGGTTTGCCCGCGAAGCAGCCGACGCCGATGCTTATTTGCGAATGATGTTGTGCTCCGGCCCATACGGGAACTTGGTGATGTTCTCGGCGCCGCTGTCGTTGACGATCAGGATGTCGTGCTCGCGATAACCGCCCGCCCCCGGCCGCCCTTCAGGCAGCATGATCATCGGCTCGATCGACACCACCATGCCCGGTTCCAGCACGGTATCGATGTCCTCGCGCAGCTCCAGCCCCGCCTCGCGGCCGTAGTAATGGCTGAGCGTGCCGAACGAATGGCCATAGCCGAAGGTGCGGTACTGCAGCAGGTCGTGGCGCAGGAAGATCTCGTTCAGTTCGCGGGCGATATCGCTGCAGCGCATGCCTGGGCGCACCAGTTGCAGCCCGGCTTCGTGCACTTCGACGTTGGCCTGCCACAGGCGCAGGTACTCGTCCGGGCAGTGGTCAAGGAACAGGGTGCGCTCCAGCGCGGTGTAATAACCGGCGATCATGGGGAAACAGTTGAGGCTGAGGATCTCGCCCTTGCCCACACGGCGGCTGGTGACCGGGTTGTGTGCGCCATCGGTGTTGAGCCCGGACTGGAACCAGGTCCAGGTGTCCATCAGCTCGGCGTCCGGGAAGCGTTTGGCAATTTCGCGCACCATCGCCTGGGTGGCATGCAGTGCCACCTCGTACTCGGGCACCTGCTCACGCAGGGCCTCGACCACTGCCGCTCCGCCGATGTCGGCCACCTGTGCACCGTGACGGATAAGCGCCTGCTCCTCGGCCGACTTGATCATGCGCATACGCATGCACGGCGCAGCGATGTCCACCAGCTCGGCCTTGGGGTAGCAGGCGGCGAATTTGCCGTGGTTCTGCAGGTTCAGGTGGTCGTACTCCACGCCGATGCGCGAGGCCAGCGGCAACGCCTGCTGGATGGCGACGAAATAGTTGTCGCGCTGCCAGTCGGTGTAGACGATGTTGTCAGTGCCCACCGTGCGCCGCCAGGGTTGCCCGCCGTCGATATTGGCGCTGATCGAGACCACCTTGTCCTGGGTGATCACCAGCGCATAAGGGCGGCCGAACGAGCAGTAGAGGAAATCGCTGTAATAGTTGACGTTGTGATACGAGGTGAAGATTGCCGCCTCGATGTCCTGCTCGGCCATATAGGCCCGCAGCCGGGCGTGGCGAGCAGCGTATTCCTGGGCGGAGAAGGTTGGTTGTACCTTATCGCCATTGCGGATTTTCAGAGTCTTGGGCATTTGCATGGTCGGGGTTCCTTGTCGTTGTGAGCACGCTGTTCAGGCCGGCCGCCTGAGAAGCATTGCAACAGAACCGACGAGGACACTTTTGTATCTATCCGACCTGGAATTGGCGGGATGACCACTGGCCAAGGGGGCGCTGAGCGCCCCCCCGCCAGGCAACGCTATTTCAGATCAAAGCGGTCCAGCTCCATGACCTTCTGCCAGGCGGCCACAAAGTCCCGGACAAACTTGTCACCGCCATCACTGCTGGCATACACCTCGCTCAACGCCCGCAACTGGGCATGCGAACCGAACACCAGATCGACCCGGCTACCGCTCCACTTCACCTGCCCGGTCTTGCGGTCGCGGCCTTCAAAGGTTTCGTTGTCCGCCGAGGTCGGTTTCCACTCCACGCTCATATCCAGCAAGTTGCGGAAGAAGTCGTTGCTCAGCGTCCCCGGCTTGTCGGTGAACACGCCGAGTTTGCTACCACCATGGTTGGCACCGAGCACCCGCAGGCCACCGATCAGCACGGTCAGCTCCGGCGCGGTCAGGGTCAGCAACTGCGCCTTGTCCAGCAACAGTTTCTCGGCCTTGACGCTGTAGCGTGCCTTGGTGAAGTTGCGGAAGCCATCGGCCAGCGGTTCCAGCACGGCGAACGACTCGACGTCGGTCTGCTCCTGGGACGCATCGACTCGGCCCGGACGGAACCCTACGCTGCCGCTGTAGCCCGCATCCTTGGCAGCTTTTTCGACTGCCGCGGTACCGGCCAGCACGATCAGGTCAGCCAGGGAAACCTTCTTGCCGCTGCTGTTGAACTCGCCCTGGATCTTCTCCAATGCCGCCAGCACCTTGTCCACGCCCTGGTTTGCAGCCCAGTCCTTCTGTGGCGCCAAGCGCAAACGCGCGCCGTTGGCACCACCGCGCTTGTCGGAGCCGCGGAAGGTCGACGCGGATGCCCAGGCGGTGGAGACCAGTTCGCCCACGCTCAAACCCGAGGCCAGGATCCTGGCCTTGAGGGTCGCGATGTCTTGCTCGCTGATCGTGGATGGGTCAGCTTTGGGCAACGGGTCTTGCCACAGCAACTCTTCATTGGGCATTTCCGGGCCCAGATAGCGCGCCAGCGGGCCCATGTCGCGGTGGATCAGCTTGTACCATGCACGGGCGAACGCATCCGCCAACTGGTCAGGGTTGTCTTTGAAACGGCGGGCGATCGGCTCGTAGATGGGGTCGAAGCGCAATGCCAGGTCGGAGGTCAACATCGACGGTGCATGCCTTTTACCGGGATCGTGTGCATCGGGCACCATGCCTGCGCCTTTGCCGTCTTTCGGCCGCCACTGGTGCGCGCCGGCCGGGCTTTTGGTCAACTCCCACTCAAAGTCGAACAGGTTATTCAGGTACTCGTTGCTCCACCGGGTCGGGGTGGAGGTCCAGGTCACTTCCAGGCCACTGGTGATGGTATCCCCGCCTTTGCCGGAGCCAAACGTGTTGTGCCAGCCCAGGCCCTGCATCTCCAGGCCTGCCGCTTCCGGCTCGGGGCCGACGTTGTCGGCGGGGCCGGCACCATGGGTCTTGCCGAACGCGTGGCCACCGGCGATCAAGGCCACGGTTTCTTCATCGTTCATGGCCATGCGGCCAAAGGTTTCACGGATGTCCTTGCCCGAGGCCACAGGGTCGGGGTTACCTTCCGGGCCTTCCGGGTTCACGTAGATCAGGCCCATCTGCACGGCGGCCAGCGGGTTTTCCAGGTTACGCTCGGCCGACAGGTCGCGATTCTGTTCTTCACCATGCTTGGCCGGCTCGGCCACCAGGTCACCCTGCCCCGGCGGCTGCGCCTTGACCTGATCCTTGCCGTAACGGGTATCGCCGCCCAGCCAGACCTTTTCCGACCCCCAGTACACGTCTTCGTCCGGCTCCCACACATCGGCACGCCCGCCGGAGAAGCCGAAGGTCTTGAAGCCCATGGATTCGAGGGCAACATTACCGGTGAGTACGATCAGGTCGGCCCAGGAAATCTTGTTGCCGTACTTCTGCTTGATCGGCCACAGCAGGCGCCGGGCCTTGTCCAGGCTGACGTTGTCCGGCCAGCTGTTGAGCGGGGCGAAGCGTTGCTGGCCAGAGCCCGCACCACCGCGGCCATCACCAATGCGGTAGGTGCCGGCGCTATGCCAGGCCATGCGGATGAACAGCGGGCCGTAGTGGCCGAAGTCGGCCGGCCACCAATCCTGCGAGTCGGTCATCAAGGCGGTGAGGTCTTTCTTCAGGGCCTGAAAGTCGAGGCTCTTGAACGCCTTGGCATAGTCGAAGTCCGGGTCGGGGCTGGACTTGGAGGAATGCTGGTGAAGAATTCTCAGGTTGAGCTGGTCAGGCCACCAGTCACGGTTGGTGGTGCCGCCACCTGCGGTTTGATGGAACGGGCATTTCGATTCGTTCGACATCTGCGGGTACCTTTGGGTCGGTTATCCAGATTTCCGGTCTATGCCAGTGTTCTTTCAGCCGAGCGGGTGGGCTCGTACTACCCCTCATCAGGTGTACACGGGGCTTGCGAAGCTGTCACGGCGGGGGGGCACGGTCTTGCACGCAGGTGCTGACGCGCTGCCCTGTCGCGGAATTCGCGGGGCCACGAGAAAGACTAGCCGAGCTTGGGCAGAGGTCTAATAGAGTGGCTGTTGGAGCCTGATAGGCTGGCTCTGTCAAGCGCAGGCCTGTACCGGCCTCATCGCGGTCAAGCCCGCGATGAGGCCGGCACATCCATACAAGGCACAAGGCCCCGCGCCATGCTTCAATACACAGCCATACCCTTTGCCCAGGACGCCGAGCCCTCATGAACCGCAACGACCTGCGCCGCGTCGACATGAACCTGCTGGTGCTGTTCGAAGCCCTGATGATCGAACGCAACCTGACCCGCGTGGGTGAAAAGCTGTTTATCACCCAATCCACCGTCAGCGCCGCCCTCGCCCGCCTGCGCGAGCTGTTCGACGACCCGCTGCTGATCCGCAGCGGCCGGGCCATGGAACCCACCCCACGGGCCATGCAGATCTTTGCTGAACTGGGCCCGGCCATGGACGTGATTTCCGCTGCCATCAGCCGCGCCCGCGAGTTCGACCCGGCCAACAGCTGCAACGTGTTCCGCCTGGGCCTTTCTGACGATGCCGAGTTCGGCCTGTTTCCGGCCCTGCTGCAGGCCCTGCGTGAAGAAGCCCCCGCCATTAGCGTGGTAGTGCGGCGGGCCAATTTCCTGCTGATGCCGGGCCTTCTGGCCAGCGGCGAGATCTCGGTAGGTGTGAGCTATACCACCGACCTGCCGGCCACCGCCAAACGCCGCAAACTGCGCGACATCGGTGTACGGGTGCTGCGCGCCGACGACCGCCCGGGGCCGCTGACCCTCGACGAATACTGCGCCCGCCCGCATGTGATGGTGTCGTTCTCCGGTGACATGAGCGGCAACATCGACCTCGACCTGGCACGCATCGGGCGTTGCCGCAAGGTGGTGCTGGCGGTGCCGCAGTTCGGTAGCCTGCGCGCCCTGCTGCGCAACACCGAGCTGATCGCCACGGTGCCGGACTATGCCGCTTGTGCCCTCGCCGACGACGGCAGCCTGCGCGCCGACCCGGCGCCGTTCGACATCACCGAGGCCGAGCTGTCGATGGTCTGGAGCGGCGCCCAGGACAACGACCCCGCCGAGCGCTGGCTGCGCGACCGCATCCTGCAGTTCATGGCCAGGCAGTGATGCCCTCTTCGCAGCACAACGCTGCGCCTATCGGTCGTACAGCCTGAAGCACGCGGCTGCTATTTGCCGCGCTGCATCCAGGCTGCACCAAGCCCACTGAGGCAGATCACCAAAATCCCCACCAGGCTCAGGGTATCCGGCACCTGGCTGTACACCACGAAGCCAAGCAACCCGGCAAACACGATCTGGCAATAGCTGAACGGCGCCAGCAACGCCGGCGCTGCATGGCGGAAGGCCTGGGTCAACAGCAGGTGCGCAGTCATGCCAAAGCCGCCCAGTGCCAGCATCAACAGGGCGTGGTCCCAGCGCGGTACCTCCCAGAAGAACGGCACCAGGGCACTCATTGCCAAGGTGTTGCACAACCCCGCATAGAAGTTGCTGGTGGTCGGGCTGTCATGCGCCGCCAGAATGCGCGTCAGCAACTGATAGAAGCAGAAGCCCAATGCCGAACCGAACGGATACAGAATGGCCGGGGTAAACATCGCCCCGCCAGGGTGCACCACCACCAGCACGCCGATAAAGCCCATCACCACCGCCACCCACTGCCCCACTGTCACTCGCTCTTTGAGCAGCGGCGCCGACAACGCGGTGACCAGCACCGGGGCAAGGAAGTTGACGGCCGTGGCCTCGGCCAGTGGCAGGTATTGCAAGCCGGTCGTGAACAGCAGGCTGGTGCTCAGCAGGCTCAGGGCCCGCAAGGTCTGCAATACCGGCCGGCGGGTGCGCAATACGTTGAGCCCAGACTTGGGCAGGAAGATGCCGGCCATCAGCAACGTGTGCACCACATAACGCGCCCACACCACCATGACTATCGGGTACAGGCCACCCAGGAATTTGGACAAGGCATCGTGGCTGGCGAACAGGAACGTCGCCACCACCACCAACGCGATGCCGCGCAGGGGTTGGTTGACGCCGGACAGCGGTGTGCTGGAACTCATGGCTCTCTCGATGACGGCGGGGCAACATGCCTCGCCCAAGGAAGGCCGCGCAGGCATTGCCTGGCGGATGTAACAGCTGGGATTCTAGAAGAGATGGCGCAGAATAAGGAAGTTCATTTGCCGCTTGCCCCGGCCAAGTGCAATTTCTGTTCGCTGATCGACCACTTTCCACCTTCTCTGCATGGCCCGTACACGGTTGATCGCCGACCATCGACCGACCCTGCACACCCTACAAGGAATTTACATGCAAAGGCTCAGCACCCGCACCGGCCTGGACCTGCCCGCCATCGGCCTGGGCACCTGGCCAATGACCGGCAGTGAATGCACCCAGGCCGTGCGCCAGGCACTGGACGTGGGTTACCGGCACATCGACACCGCCACCGCCTACGAAAACGAAGCGGCCGTTGGCCAGGCGCTGCGCGACAGCGACGTGCCACGCGAGCAGATTCACCTGACCACCAAGGTCTGGTGGGACCGCCTGGAGCCCAAAGCCATGCGTCAGTCGCTGGAAGACAGCCTGCGCGCGCTGGGTACCGAACAGGTCGACCTGTTCCACATCCACTGGCCAGGCACGGACTGGGACCTGGCCCGCAGCATCGACACCCTGGTAGCCCTGCGTGACGAAGGCAAGGCGCGCCACATTGGCGTGGCCAACTTCCCATTGGGGTTACTGCGCCAGGTGGTGGAAACCCTGGGCGCGCCGTTGTCGGCGATTCAGGTGGAATACCATGTTCTGCTCAGCCAGCAACCGCTACTCGACTTCGCCCGCAGCCATGATTTGTTGCTCACCGCCTATACCCCGCTGGCACGCGGCCAGGCAGCGGCGCAGCCGGTGATCCAGGCGATCGCCCGCAAGCATGGCGTGCTGCCCAGCCAGGTGGCGCTGAAATGGCTGCTGGACCAGGACGGCGTGGCGGCGATCCCCAAAGCCAGCAGCCGCGAAAACCAGCTGGCCAACCTGGCCGCGTTGACCGTGCAGCTGGATGACGAAGACCGCGCAGCCATTTCCGGGCTGCCGAAAGACCAGCGCGTGGTTAGCCCGCCGTTTGCCCCGGACTGGAACAGCTGAGGCCGCCGCGCAAGTCATTGTTCTTGGGTGATGACCTGCTTCAACCGCTCGCTCGCCGGTGCCGGCCGCCCGTAAAAGTAGCCCTGGAAGTGCGAACAGCCTTCCGCCGCGAGCCGGCGCATCTGCTCCTCCGACTCCACGCCTTCGGCCGTGGTCTTGATCATCAGGCTGTTGGACAGTTCGGTAATGGCGCGAATGATCGACATGGCCTCACGGCTGTCGCACATGTCATGCACGAACGACTTGTCGATCTTGATCCGGTCGAACGGGAACGAACGCAGGTAGCCCAGCGATGAGTAGCCAGTACCAAAGTCATCCAGTGAAATGGACACGCCCAGGTCTTTCAGTGCGCGCAAGGTGCGCACGTTTTCCTCGCTGTTGCCCAGCAGTACCGACTCGGTAATTTCCAGCTCCAGCCGCTGCGCCGGCAGGCCCGAGTCGGCCAGCGCGAGGGCGACGGTATGCACCAGATCGCCGTTCTTGAACTGCACCGCCGACAGGTTGACCGACACCGTCTGCTCACTGTCCCAACTGGCCGCCTCCTGGCAGGCCAGGTTCAGCGCACGGTTACCCAGCTCGTGGATCAACCCGGTTTCTTCGGCAATGGGGATGAAGTCCATCGGCATGACCATGCCACGGGTCGGGTGTTCCCAGCGCAGCAGCGCCTCATAACCGGTAACGCTGCTGGTCTGATGATCGACTACCGGCTGGTAGTGCAACTGCAACTGCCCCAGGTGCAGCGCTGTGCGCAGGTCGGTTTCCACCAGGCGGCGCTGGCGGGCGGCAACGTCCAGTTCGACATCGAAGCATTCATAACGATTACGGCCGTTACGCTTGGCCTGGTACAGGGCCATGTCGGCGTAGCCCAGCAGTTGCTCTGCCTGGTCATGGTCATCAGGCGCGATGGCGATGCCGATGCTCACCCCCACCGCGAACTGGTGCCCTTCGATCCGGAACGGCGGGCTGATGGCCTTGATCAGGCGCTGCGCGGTATTGCACGCGGCCTCCCGCCCCTCCAGGCCCGTCAGCACCACGGCGAACTCGTCGCCACCCAGGCGGGCCAAGGTGTCGTGCTCACGCAGTTCGCGGCGCAGACGCTTGCCCAACTCGCGTAGCAGCTTGTCACCAAAGGCATGGCCAAGGGAGTCGTTGATGTTCTTGAAGTTGTCCAGGTCCAGGCACAGGGCAGCGGTCAGCTTGGTGTTTTCGCTGCCGCGCAACAGGGCCTGGCGCAGCCGTTCGTGGAACAGCGTACGGTTGGGCAACCCGGTGAGCGCGTCATGGTGCGCCATGTGGTGGATCTGCGCATGGGCGGCCAGCTCTTCGGTGGCGTCTTCAGCCACGAACAACACGTAATCGGCCTGCCCTTCGCGGTTTTGACTGAGCAGGGTTCGGCTACGCAGTGTGCGTGGGCCGCGGGCGGTGTCGACGCGGGTTTCGGCGGCGTGCCCCTTGGTGCTGCGGGCACCCCGCACGAATTGCTGTTCCAGGTAGTCACCGGCAGCCGCTGCCAGGCATTCCCTGGGCAACTGGCCGATCATGCTGTGCTGAGGCCCGCCGAACAGGCGTTCGGCCTGCTGATTGGCCAACAGGATGCGCTGGCTTTCCAGGTCCTGGACGATGACGCTCGCGGGAATGTTGGCAATGACCGAATCGAGAAACTGCGACAGCTTGGCCATTTCCTGGCTGTACTGCTCGGCCAGCTCTTTGGCCTGCAGCAGTTCGAGCTCCTGGCGGTGGCGTTCGGAAATGTCGCGGGTGACCTTGGCGAAACCCACCAGTTGCCCGGCATCGTCGTAAACCGCTTCGATGACCACATGGGCGTGGAAGGCCGTGCCGTCCTTGCGCAGCCGTGCACCCGTTTCCTCAAAGCGTCCGGTGCTGCGCGCCTGCTCCAGGTTGAATGCCGGCAACCCGGCTGCGCGCTCGGCATCGGTGTAGAACAGCGAGTAGTGCTGGCCGACGATTTCCTCGGCACGGTACCCCTTGGCGCGCTGGGCGCCGGGGTTCCAGTTGGCGACGATACCTTCAGGGGTGAGCAGGTAGATGGCATAATCCACCACGCTCTGGATCAACAGCCGGTACATGATGTCGGGGTTTGCTGCGAGCGACATGAACTTTACCTGAACCTTCGAAGCGCATGAAAAGGGACCCCGGCAAGCGGCGGCCGGGTCTTGGAAAGCGATGGTGGCATTATGCCGCTCGTGAGCATTTTGTGAAGCACATCACAAAAATGGCGCTATCCCTTATCTGGACGAACGAAAGCGCCCCGCCCTCAATGGCGGGTGCCGGTCACCAGGAAATTGAGCAAGTCAGGCTCATCCCCCAGGGCGATAGCCTGCGCCGGCCGCGGCAGGCTCGCCAGCACGGCATTGCAGAAAGCCACGGCGGGCAGATCCTGTGCGTAGCAACGCAGCAGCCAGTCACCCTCGCCCCCCAGCAACTGCAACGCCACCGCTTGGCCGATGCCCTGGCGACGGTACTTCTTCAAGATGAACAGGTCGGCAAGCTCCTGCGCAACGATGCCAGGCAGCTCGCTGCGCTCGACCAGGACGAAGCCGGCGATGAAGCCGTCCACCAGCACCAGATACGCGCCCCAGCCGTCGTCCTGCCAGTAGCGTTGCAGGTGCTCCTCGTGGATGTAGAAACGGCCGTCCGCCTCGACGTCTTCCTGCTCCCAGTCGGAGGACTCGTAGCAATAGAACTGGTAGAGATTGCGGATCAGCGACGCCTGGTCGAGGGTGGTTGGCAGCAGCGCGATGGGGAGCATGGTGTGGGGACCTGAACAAAAAGACGATTCTAGATCACCCGCCCCTGGCGACAAAAAGCCCGAGGCCTCCCCGCACGGAAAGCCCCAGGCAAAATCACAGTGACATAACCTCGAACTCAGCCCTCCTGCAACGCCCGCGGCCGATGGCTTCGCGCCTCGGCGTCAGGCGACTTGGCACCCTGCAAGCGGAAGTCGAATGACAGCTCGGCAAAGCGCTCGCCTTGCACGCCGCGGTCGCGCGCCGCCGCCGCATCCTCGACAAAACGCAGTTCGCCGATCAGTCCGTCGCGGGTGGCATAGGCAAAGTCGTCCCACAGGTACTTGTCGCCAGCAAAGTTGATCTGCGTGGTCAGGTGGCGGTGCCCCGGTGCCGAGATAAAGAAGTGCACGTGCGCCGGGCGCTGGCCGTGGCGGCCGAGCAGGTCCAGGCATTCCTGGGTTGGGCCCTGCGGGTCGCAGCCATACCCGGACGGCACGATCGAGCGCGCGCGGTAGCGGCCCTCGGCATCGGTGATGATACGCCGACGCAGGTTGAACTCGGACTGGGTCGAATCGAAGTACGAATAGGTGCCCTGGGTATTGGCGTGCCACAGGTCGACGGTGGCACCGGCCAACGGCTTGCCGTCGGCATCGAACACCTGGCCCTGAAGGAACATCACCACGCCTGGGTCAGTGCCGTCGTCCATGCGCGCTTCGCCCTGGGCCAGCGGCGCCCCGGCAACGTACAGCGGGCCTTCGATGGTGCGCGGGGTGCCGCCGCCAAGGCCGGCTTCGGCATCCTTGGCATCCTGCAGCAGGTCGAGGAAGTGCTCGATGCCCAGGCCAGCAGCCAGCAGGCCTGCCTCGTTACGGCCACCCAGGCGGTTGAGGTAGTCGACGGCGTGCCAGAACTCGTCCTCGGTGATTTCCAGGTCTTCGACCAGGCGAGCAGTGTCTTGCAGCACACGCAGAATGATCTGCTTGAAGCGCGGGTTTCCTTCGGCATGGTCCAGGCCAGCCACCCGGTTGAAGAAGGCTTGAATATCGGCAGTGTGGGAAATTTTCACGGTCATCGTGCTTACCTCGTATTGTTCTTGTCAGGCATACAGGTGCGAATCAGCGATCGTCGCTGTGAATAGACGAGGGATGCCGACACAGGCCGTCGACCTCGATGTCCATGTACGGGAACAGCGGCAGCTGCATCAGCGTGTCATGCAACGCCTCGACGCTGGGCACATCGAACACGCTGTAGTTGGCGTAATGCCCGGCAATGCGCCACAGGTGGCGCCAGGTGCCTTCGCGCTGCAGGCGCTGGGCCAGTTCCTTTTCATCGGCCTTGAGCTGGGCGGCCTTGGCCGGGTCCATGTCGACCGGCAGCTTCACGGTCATCTTCACGTGGAACAACATGGTTATCTCCTTGCTTGTCAGCGACGAGCGAAGCGCGCCAGGCGCTGTTCGTCCAACGTCAGGCCCAGGCCTGGGGTATGGGGGATGTGCAGCTGGAAGTCGCGGTATTGCGGCGGCTCGTTGACGATCTCCTCGGTCAGCAGCAGCGGCCCGAACAGCTCGGTACCCCAGGTGAGCTGGCGCAGGGTGAGGAATGCATGGGCCGAAGCCAGGGTGCCGATCGAACCTTCGAGCATGGTGCCGCCGTACAAGGCGATGCCAGCGGCCTCGGCGATCTGTGCAGTGCGCAGCACCGCGCGCGGGCCACCATTCTTGGCGATTTTCAGGGCGAAGATGCTGGCGGCGCCGTCGGCGGCCAGGCTGAAGGCGTCCTCGACGCTTTCGATCGACTCATCGGCCATGATTGGTGCCGGGCTGCGCTGGTTCAGGCGCACCTGGCCAGCGCGGTTGATGCGCGAAATCGGCTGCTCGATCAGGTCGATGCCGTTGTCGCCCAATACCTGGCAGGCGCGGAGGGCCTGGGACTCGTCCCAGTACTGGTTGACGTCGACCCGCACGCTGGCGCTGTCACCCAACTCGCGCTTGATCGCGACCACGTGCTTGAGGTCCTGCGCCACCGGGTTGGCGCCGATTTTCAGCTTGAACACGCGGTGCCGGCGAATGTCCAGCATGTGCTGGGCTTCGGCGATGTCGCGGGCGGTGTCGCCGCTGGCCAGGGTCCAGGCCACCTCCAGGCTGTCCCGTACGCGGCCACCCAGCAGTTCGCTGACCGGCAGGCCCAGGCGTTTGCCCTGGGCGTCGAGCAAGGCGCTTTCGATGCCGGACTTGGCGAAGGTGTTGCCCTTGGCCAGCTTGTCCAGCTTGAGCATGGCGGCATTGATGTTGTCTGCCGGCAGGCCGATCAGCGCCGGGGCGAGGTACGCGTCGATGTTGGCCTTGATGCCTTCGGGGCTTTCGTAGCCATACGCCAGGCCACCGATGGTGGTGGCTTCACCGATGCCTTCCACACCATCGCTGCAGCGCAGTCGCAATACCACCAGGGTCTGCTGCTGCATGGTGTGCATCGCCAGCTTGTGCGGGCGAATGGTCGGGAGATCGACGATAATTGCATCTATGTGTTCAATCAGCGCGCTTGTCATTGTTGCCAGGTCCCGTCAGGTAGGGCTTACAGTCGTAGGCCCGAGTGATGCGTTTACTTGATTGCTGAAGGATTGCGCGAGACCCTGACGACCGTCCAATATCAAATGAATCTCCCACCATACCCTGGAGGTCTGATGGAGCTGCGCCACCTGCGTTACTTCAAAGTCTTGGCCGAGACCCTGAACTTCACCCGCGCCGCCGAGCTGCTGCACATCGCCCAGCCACCCCTGAGCCGGCAGATCAGCCAGCTGGAGGACCAGCTCGGCACCCTGCTGGTGGTGCGCGAACGTCCGCTGCGGCTGACCGAGGCCGGCCGTTTCTTCTACGAGCAGACCTGCACCGTGCTGCAGCAGTTGCAGAACATCAGCGACAACACCCGCCGCATCGGCCAGGGCCAGCGCCAGTGGCTGGGCATCGGCTTTGCGCCCTCTACCCTGTACACCGTGCTGCCGGAGCTGATCCGCGAGCTGCGCCAGGACAGCGAGCTGGAACTGGGCCTGAACGAAATGACCACCTTGCAACAGGTGGAGGCGCTGAAAAGCGGGCGTATCGACATTGGCTTCGGGCGCATTCGCATCGACGACCCGGTGATTCACCAGCAGGTGCTGTGCGAGGACCCGCTGGTGGCCGTGCTGCCCAAGGGCCACCCCCTGGCGGGCAGCCCGCTCAGTCTGGCCCAGCTGGCTGGCGAAGCGTTCATCCTCTACCCGGCCAATCCCCGGCCCAGCTATGCCGACCACGTGCTGGCGCTGTTCGCCCACCACGGCATGAGCATTCGTGTCAGCCAGTGGGCCAACGAACTGCAGACCGCCATCGGCCTGGTAGCGGTTGGCGTCGGTGTGACCCTGGTACCGGCATCGGTACAGCAGCAGCACCGTCCCGACATCGAGTATGTCGGCCTGCTTGATAGCGGCGCCGTCAGCCCGATCATCCTCAGCCGGCGCAAGGGTGATGTAAGCCCGATCGTGCAGCGGTGCCTGGCGTTGATCGAGCAACAGGCAATATGAACACACCATGCACCTTGTGGGAGCGGACGCGCCGGCGAGCACGGGCAAAGCCCGTGCTATGCACCGGTTCTCCTGCTTCGCGGGCAGGCCCCACAGGGACTCTATAGCCCTGCCCCATTGCCTATGCGTGCCCCGTATACCCATCGGTATATGGATGTTCCCGATGATCTGTTTCATGCTCCGGCACGCGAATCGCGAAACGCCCGGGCTCAAGACAGTCAATCAAAAATCATCGGGAGTCGAACATGGCTGGACGTCTTAACGGCAAGGTGGCGCTGATCACTGGCGGTGCGGGTGGCTGCGGGCTAGCCGCATCGGAGCTGTTCGCGGCAGAAGGGGCAAGGGTAGGCATTGTCGACCTGCCCGGCAGCAAGGGCGCCGAAGTTGCAAGGCGATTGCGTGATGCAGGTTACCAGGCCATCTTCGCCGCCGCCGATGTCTCGGACGCACAACAAGTGAAGGCCGCGGTGGCGGCCGTAGAAGAGGCCTTCGGCCACATCACCGTGCTGATGAACCACGCGGGCATCCTGTCGGCCATGCCCTTCCTGGAAACCAGTGAAGAAGAATGGGACCGGATCATGGCCGTGAACGTGAAGAGCATGTTCCTGGTCACCGGCGCGGTGTTGCCGGGCATGCTCGCGGCCGGCGGCGGCAGTATCGTCTGCACTTCATCCATCTCGGCAGTGGTGGGCACGCCGATGGAGGTGCTGTATTGCACCAGCAAGGGTGCCACCCATATGTTCGCCCGGGCTATCGCTGTGGAGTTTCGCGACCGAGGCATTCGCGCCAATGCCATCTGCCCGGGCTTCATCGCCACCGCCCACGGCCTGCGCGAGATCGATATGTTGCGCAAACATGGCGTGGACGTCAGCGAACAGGCCATCGCTGCCGCCCAGGGGCGCTTGTGCCAACCCTCGGAAGTCGCCAGCGCAGCCTTGTTCCTGGCCAGTGACGACGCCAGTTTCGTAAACGGTGCGCACCTGTTTGCCGACAATGGCTACACCGCCCTCTGATTACAAGAACAACCGGCAGGAGAACGATGTGAGCACCTCTTCCAACAACATGCATATCAACGAATTCGGCCTTGAACACGCGCACTGGCGCAACTGGGCCGGTAACCAGTCCTGCATCCGTACAGCACGCGGGGCACCGGCCAGCGAGGACGAACTGTGCTCAATGGTCAGCCAGGCCAGCAGCAATGGCATGAACGTGCGCGTGGCCGGCTCGGGGCATTCCTTCACCCCAGTGGCACTGACCAATGGCCTGCACCTGACCCTGGCCAACATGAGCGGCGTACGCCATATCGACCACGAGAGGAAGCGCGTCACCGCTGCCGCAGGCACCACCATCAATGCCTTGGGCAAGACATTGCGTGCCGCCGGGTTATCAATGGTCAACCAGGGCGACATCGACAGCCAGTCGATTGCAGGCGCATTGACTACCGGTACCCACGGCACCGGTCTGACCCTCGGCAACCTGGCCTCGTCGATTGTCGGCATGAAGCTGGTGCAACCCAATGGCGAAATACTCGTGGTCGACGAAAGCACCCCTGACCTGCTACAAGCGGGTCGGGTGTCGCTGGGCGTACTGGGCATTGTTTCCAAACTGACCTTGCAGGTGACCGACAGCTTCAACCTGCACGAGCGCATCTGGCGCGAAGACTTCGAAAGCGTGATGGAAAAGCACGACGAACTGGCACGCAAACACCGCCACTTCAGCTTCTTCTGGTGCCCCTACGAGCAAAGCCGGCATTGCTATTGCCTACCCGATACCGCCGCCACCTCTACAAGCGGGCGCACCACCGATGTCTGCGAAGTGAAGGTCATGGACATCACCGGCCACCCGATCTGGGAAAGCGAGTTCGAGAAAGTGGCCTACAGCTCGGATGTGTACCCGATCGAGTACCTGCCCAACTTTCACGAGCTGGAATACGCTGTGCCGTTGCGCCACAGCAAGGAAGCGTTGCGGGCCGTGCGCAAGCTGATGCTGGAGGACTTCCCCAAGGCCATCTACCCCATCGAGTACCGCTTTACTGCCGGTGACGGGGCGTGGATGAGCCCATTCTTCGAGCAGGACAGCGTGACCATTTCGGTGTCCGGCCAGCCGGGTACCGACTACTGGGACTATCTGCGGGCGGTGGATCAGATCCTACGTTCCTATGGCGCCAGACCGCACTGGGGCAAGCTGCATTTCCTGACGGGTGAAGATGTGAGTGCAATATACCCGCGTGCCGAGGACTTCCGTAAGCTGCGCCGCCAGCTCGATCCGCAAGGGATCTACCTCAGCGAGCACCTGAGTCCGCTGTTCAGGTGACCTGTACCTGATACACCAAGGGGCTGCTTTGCAGCCCCTTGCTGTATCAGCCCTTGGCCAGATAATCGATAAACAGGCGAAACAGTTCGGCGTTGGATGAAATTTCCAGGCGCTGATAGATGTTGTGCTTGTGCACCTTTACCGTCCCATCGGAAATATTCAGCTGCCGCGCAATCGACGCATTGCTGTGCCCCTGTAACAACAACTTGGCGATAAGGCGCTGGGTTTCAGTCAGTTGCCCTTGCAAGATCTCTACGAAGGCGTCCTCCAGCACCACCCCCTCTGGTGCTGCGCGCAGGATATCAGCGTAACGCAATCGACAGTGCTGACCAAAAACCGAAGCCAGCAGCGGCGACATTGCAGCCAACAGGTCCATTTCTCCTGCACCGAAATCCCCGCTGCCGTGGTTGCGCATCAGCGAATAGACGATCGCCAACCGGGGCCGAAGGGGAATGATGAAGCCCACCTCATCCACCGCCGTCCCATAGTCGGACGACACGCAGGGGTGGATGTCCTTGGAAATGGCAAACCCTGAAGAGAAGAAGCAGTCAGGTGCCAGTTCGCTCATGCGCCATAGCCCGGCTGGGTGCTCGTTGACGCAAGCAACGTAGAACGGGTCAAGCAGGTAGCCGCCGCGCACGTAGGCGTTCAACGTACGCTCCGTGACCGTACGGTTGTACCCGTTATGCACCAGCAGTGCTGGTTGATTGAACTGGAACAGGTAGGCGCAACTCATGTCGAACGTCAGCTTGCTGCGCAGCCACGCATCCAGCGCCGGTCCCAGCTGTTCGCTGCCGATCGCCTCGATCACCGCTGCCAACTCGTTTGCCTCATCTTTTGTCATTGTTCACCACACGCTCATGCACCGAAGGCCTGCATGACCTTACCGCCTTGATCGGTTAAAAACACAAAATCCGGAGCGCCCAGGACGCTCCGGATCATGCGCATGACGCTTTTGCTCAGGACGGCTCGGCCACCCCCTTGCAGACACCTGCGGCAGCGTCCTGACGCCCCAACTCCTGCGCCTTGGGCACCGCCAGCCAACTGGCCAGCAGCATGGCGATCAGGCCGCCACTGAGTTTGCCTATCATCAACGGCAGTATCAGCGAGGGCTGGAAGTTGGCGGAGAAGGCCATGTGGTCGCCAAAGGTGAACGCGGCGCACACAGAGAAAGCGATCACCAATACCTTGTCCTTGGGCGGCATTTCGCTGACCAAGCGAAACATGGCCAGGATATTCGCCGAGGCCGCCAATACCCCGGCCGCACCGACACCAGACATGCCAAAGCGCGAGGCCACCCGTTCGATTGGCCGCGCCAGGAAGCGCTTGAGCAAGTGCACCATGGGGAACGCCCCGCACAGCATCAGGCCGATGTAGCCAGCAATTTCCAAGGCGCGAAACTGATCATCGGCATCGGCGATGATCGGCGCAAAACCCCAGCTGCCGAACAGGTGGCTGAACAGGCCGGTGAAGTACTGCACGATGGACGCTACCAGCACCAGAACCACGGCGATGTACATGAACTGGCCGAGCTTGAGGAACAGGTACACCATCAGTGTGGGGAAGTAGCGCAATGCTGCTGCCAGGGCAATGCAAAACAGGATCAACGGCATCAGGTTGCGCAGCAGCATTGCCCAGGTGAAGTGCAGTGCCTGGGTAGCGGCGCCAGTGGTAGCGATGTCCGGACGCACGCTCAGGCCAAGCGCCTGCATGGTCATGGCAATGATCATGATGCTCAGCGGAATGGTCAGCAGCCCGGCCATGATCCCCAGTGCCATGTACTTGTGGTCGGCCTTGCGCAG
The DNA here is from genome assembly GCF_036961695.1 of Pseudomonas sp. CGJS7. Lineage (NCBI taxonomy): Bacteria > Pseudomonadati > Pseudomonadota > Gammaproteobacteria > Pseudomonadales > Pseudomonadaceae > Pseudomonas > Pseudomonas sp. CGJS7. The sequence continues at coordinate 25,218 of NZ_JBAMDI010000020.1, forward strand.
CATGGCCAACCCGACCGGAATGACGAAGATGATGGTGGCGCCGCACTGAAAGCCGGTGATCAGGCCGAGGATCCAGCCTTCCTGGCTTTGCGCCAGCGCTTTGGCTAACTGGTAGCCGCCCATGTCCGAGGCGATGAAGATGGGACCGGCGATGCCAGGGTCGGCCCCGATGGCCTGGAACAGTGGCGCGATCACATGACTGATACCAGCTGAAATGTACGGGATCGCCGCCATGATGCCGGCTACCGGGATAAAGATGGGGCCGATGCTGTGCAGGCCGGCGATGAACTCCTGGCCCAGTTCGCCTTCGGGGTTGTAGATGGATGCCACGGCACCCAGTACCGCGCACACCATGATGACGTAGATGACATAGGTGCCGATGCTTTCCATTTGCCGCCTCATTTTTAGAGTTTTGGGTTGGCAGGACTGAAATGTAACGGGGCATCGTTGTTGTTATGGCTTGAGCATGGCGCGCCCCGTCGAGGGTTAAGCTATGCGGCAAGGTGCAGGGCTGTCCATATACCGGGAGGTATAGAAAATTGATCACCGCGTTACGCTAAGGATTTCCAGCTGATCACCGCGTAACCAGTCGATAAACCGTGCAAACAACTCCGATTGCGAGTTGATCCCGAGCTTCATGTACAGGTTCTTGCGGTGCATGCGCACGGTCTCCGGCGAGATACCCAGCTCCTGCGCAGTAGATTTCACCGAGTGCCCGCGCAAGATCATGTGGGCCACTTCGCGCTCGCGGTCGGTCAGCACCTGGCAGCCAAAGCTGTCGAACGCTGCCTGCAGGCTGCTGCGCTCGGTTGATGCAGCGCCCGGTTCCAGGTTGTGCCGGGCATAGCGCCCCAGCAGTTCGCGCACCATCGGCTCCAGCGCACGCAACAGGTCGACCTGCCCGGCATTCAGGCGCGTGCCGCTGCAGCCCTGGAACAGGCTCAGCGACAGCTTGCGGCCTGCGCTGAGGTCGACGATGTAGTAGCTGTCTTCACTGCAACCTGTACCCAGGTAATAAGCCTTGTAGTAGTCGCTGTCGAAGAAGTTGTCGGGGGCGATTTCCTGCAGGTGGTAGAAGCCTTCGGCCAGGCCGCTTTGCACGGCAAGGCAGAAAGGGTCCAGCAGGTAGCCGGCGCTGAAATAGCGCTCCAGCACGGCAGCCCGGTGCAGTTCAGGAATGCCTTGCTGGTACAGCAACTGCGGTGCCCGCCCCTGGCACTCGAGGCTGATCATCATCGACTCCACCTGCACCAACTGGCCGATGGCAGCGGCCACATACTCCAGCGCTTCGGGGGTTTCGCCATGGGCCAGGGCGCGCTGCAACGCCACGTGCCACTGCTGCAGCGCGCCCATTGTGAGGGTAAGCGGGGTATCGGGGGAGGCCTGGGTCATGCCCGGCAGTCTAGCCTGCCAGGCACGCCCGCGCACAGCCCTTTGCGCCAGGTTCATCGGCCTTGGTACAAGCCAAGCGCCGTGAGTTCACGCGCGGTTTCGAGGATGCACTGGCGCAGGGTCTCGACGATCTCGTCCACCTGCGCATGGGTGATGATCAACGGTGGCGACATCACGTTCAGGTGCATGATCGGGCGCACCAGCAACCCTTTTTCCTGCGCCTTGCTGTGGATGCGTTCGCCGATGTTCACCTCATCGGCGAACAGTGCCTTGCTGGCCTTGTTGGCGACGAACTCGACACAGGCCATCAGCTTCATGCAGCGCACATCCCCCACCAGCGGCAGATCGCGCAGGCTCTGCAAGCGTTGCTCAAGGTAGCCACCCACGTCGTTGACATGATCGAGCAGTTGCTCGCGCTCGATGATCTCGATGTTCTTCAGCGCCGCCGTGCAGCACACCGGGTGGCCGCTGTAGGTAAACCCGTGGGTAAAGCAACGACCCTTGCCTGGCTCGGCAATCACTTGCCAGATGCGCTCGGAAAAAATACACGCGCCCAGCGGCAGGTACGCCGAGGTCAGGCCTTTGGCGGTGGTGATGATGTCTGGGGTGACGCCAAACAGTTCCTCGCTGGCGAAGAAGGTGCCCAGGCGCCCGAACGAGGTCACCACTTCGTCGGCGACGAACAGGATGTCGTAGGTCTGGCACAGCTGCCACATGCGCTGGAAGTAGCCCTCGGGCGGAATGATCACCCCGCCCGAGCCCATGATCGGCTCGGCGAAGAACGCCGCCACGTTGTCGGCACCCAGCGACAGGATCTTGTCCTCGAACTCGGCCACCAGGTAGTCGAGGAATTCGGCCTCGTCCATGTCGTGCGGGGCACGGTACGGGTTGGGGTTGGAGACGTGGTGGATCAGGTCGTGGTGATAGTCGAACTCCGGCACCCGGTCGGCGGCCTTGTTGCCGATCGACATGGTCAGGGTGGTGGAGCCGTGGTAGGCGTTGTAGCGGGCGATGATGTGCTTCTTGTGTGGCTTGTCGCGGCAGTTCTGGTAGTACTGGATCAGCCGGTAGGCGGTGTCGACAGCGGTCGAGCCGCCGGTGGTGAGGAACACATGGTTCAAGTCGCCCGGCGCCAGCTGCGCAAGCTTCTGGCTCAGTTCGATGGCCACATCGTTGGCCATGTCGGAAAACGGGTTGGAATACGCCAGCTGGCGCACCTGGTCTGCGATGGCCAGGGCCATTTCCTCGCGGCCCAGGCCGATGTTGGTGCACCACATGCCGCCGACGGCATCGAGGAAGCGGTTGCCGTGGGTGTCGCGAATGTAAGCGCCTTCACCGGCGACGATGTTCAACGCACCTTGCTCGCGGTGCTCGTCGAACACATGGTAGCCGTGCATGTAGTGGGCCTTGTCGGCTTCCACCAGTGGGTCGTGGGCAATGGCGAATGCTTTGCTTGGGGTGGCCATGGGCAGCTCCTTGGCGAGAATTTTTGGGCAGTGTTCAGAAACCGGTCTTGACCGTGCTCCAGACCCGGGTGATGGCGCGCATGTCCTTCGGGCTCTGGGTTTTCTGCGCGAACAGGCGTTCGCGGGTGGGTGCGTCGGGGTAGATGGCCGGGTCATGGCGAATGTCATCACGCACCAGCGCGGTAGCGGCAGCGTTGCTGTTGGCGTAATGGATGTAGTCGGTGACCTTGGCCATGGTCTGCGGCTGCAGCAGAAACTCGATGAAACGGTGCGCGTTGGCCGCGTGCGGCGCATCCTTGGGGATGTACAGGTTGTCGAACCAGATCAGCGAACCTTCCCTGGGGATGAAGAACGACAGTTTGATGTGCTTCTTCGCTTCCACTGCGCGGGCCTGGGCGGTGGCATAGTCACCGGACCAGGTCAGCGCCAGGCAGACATCACCATTGGGCAGGCTGGTGAGGTAATTCACCGAATCGAACTTGCGTATGTAAGGGCGGATGCCCAGCAACAATTGTTCGGCCGCCTTGAGGTCGGCCGGCGACGCGCTGCGCGGGTCCTTGCCCAGGTACTGCAAGGCCAGCGGGATGACCTCGGTGGGCGCGTCCATCAGGGTGACACCGCAGTCGGCGAAGCGCGAGACGATCTTGGGGTCGAACAGCATGGCCAGCGAACCGATCGGCGCGTCGGGCATGCGTGCGGTGATCTTGTCGACGTTGTAGGTGACCCCCGAGCTGCCCCAGGTGTAGGGCGCCGAATACTTCAGGCCAGGGTCGTAGCCCTGCAGGTCGTTCACCACCTGCTGGTCGAGGTTGTGCCAACTGGGCAGTTGCTGCTTGTCCAGGGCCTGGAACACACCGGCGCTGATCAGCGGGGGGACCAGCGAGGCGTTGAGCATGACCAGGTCGTAGCCGGAACGGCCGGTGAGCAGCTTGGTCTGCACGGTTTCGTAGCCATCGAAGGTGTCGTAGATGACCTTGATGCCGGTGGCCTTCTCGAAGTCGGCCAGGGTGGTTTCCCCGATGTAGTCGGTCCAGTTGTACAAACGTAACGTGTTACCGCTGTCCACCTCTGCCGCCTGGGCCAGGCTGGCGCCAGACGCCAGCAGCAGACCGCCAATCACCTTCAGTACCTTGCGCATGGCAACTCCATCGTGTGAGTGCTCCGGATCGAGCCGATGGGTTCACTATCGGTGGATTCGTCCAGGGGTGACATACCCCGAATGTGTGGGTGGTCGTTTTTTGGCAGGTGGCGCTGGAAGGTTTGCAGAACATCGTATGCCGACAAAATGTTGGGGCTGCTTTGCAGCCCTTTCGCGACACAAGGCCGCTCCCACAAGGACGGCGCAGCCTTCGAAGCTGGTGGTAATCCTGTGGGAGGACGGCGCAGCCTTCGAAGCTGGCGGTAATCCTCTGGGAGGACGGCGCAGCCTTCGAAGCTGGCGGTAATCCTCTGGGAGGACGGCGCAGCCTTCGAAGCTGGTGGTAATCCTGTGGGAGGACGGCGCAGCCTTCGAAGCTGGCGGTAATCCTGTGGGAGGACGGCGCAGCCTTCGAAGCTGGCGGTAATCCTGTGGGAGGACGGCGCAGCCTTCGAAGCTGGCGGTAATCCTGTGGGAGCGGCCTTGTGTCGCGAAAGGGCCGCAACGCGGCCCCAGTGTTCAGTACAGGATAAAGGTCACGTCAGCGGGTACAACGCTTCATCGAACTGCGCCAGGCGCGGGAACACCAGTGGCTGGTCGTCCGAGAGCTGCTCCAGACGCTGCCGGTATTGCTGCAGAAAGTCCTGCCGCGCAGCAGCACTGATGTAAGGCACATGCCAAGCCACGAACGGCGGCAGCACCTCGAACCCGACATAGGCCAGCGTGCCCCGCAGGATCGGCCGCAGCATGTCTTCCAGCGGCCCGTGAATCGCGCCATCGCCAAACATGTGCTCGCGCCCGCCCAGGGTCACGGTCACCAGCGCCTTCTTGCCCGCCAACCCGCCCTGGTCGTAGAAGCGCTTGCCGCCATAGCACACCCCCGACACCAGCACCCGGTCGATCCAGCCCTTGAGCATGGCCGGGGCCGAGAACCAGAAGATCGGGAAGTTCAGCACCAGCAGATCGGCCCACAACAGCTTGTCCAGCTCCTGCTGGATATCGGCGGCAATGGCACCGCGCTTGACGCCCTGACGCTGCTCCAGCGCATACACGAGGTACTCGGGGTTCTCGCGCTGGGTAAAGTCATCGGCACTGGCCACCGGGTTCCAGCCCATGGCGTACAAGTCACTGACCTGCACCTGATGGCCTTGGGCACGGAAGGTTTCCACAGCCTGGTCACGCAGGGCTGCCGTGAACGATTGCGGTTCGGGGTGAGCGTGGACGATCAGTACATTCACAAGCATTCTCCTCACACAAAACAGGTTATCTTGCCGCAGTGGTTCAGCACTGCACCGCTTTGACCTCGACGAACTCCGCCAGGCCCTCCTCGCCCCACTCACGGCCGTTGCCCGACTGCTTGTAGCCCCCGAACGGCGCCTGGTAGTTGAACCCGCCCCCGTTGATGAAGCACTGCCCGGCCCGTATCTGCCGCGCCAGCGCCAGGCCGTGCTCGCGGCTGCCCGCCCACACCGCGCTGGACAGGCCGAACGGCGAGTCATTGGCCAGCGCCAGCGCCTGGGCCTCGTCGGCGTAGGGGATCAGGCACAGCACCGGACCGAAGATTTCTTCCTGGGCAATGCGCATGCGGTTGTCGACGTCGGCGAACAACGTGGGCGCCACGTAGAACCCGCGCTCGAAGCCGCCGTGATCACCACCGCACAACAAGCGCGCGCCCTCCTCCTGTCCCTGGCGAATGTAGTCGAGCACCGTGCGCCGCTGGCCTGCCGAACACATCGGCCCTAGGAAATTGGCGGGGTCACGCGGGTCGCCCATGACCAGTGCGCGGGTTTCGGCCTCGGCGATTTCCAGCGCCTCGGCATAGCGGCTGGCCGGCAGCAGCATGCGGGTCAGTGCCGTGCAGGTCTGCCCCGAGTTGATCATCACGTCCTGCACGCCATAACGCACCGCAGCGTGCAGGTCGGCATCGGCGGTAATCAGCAACGGTGACTTGCCACCCAGTTCCAGGCATACCCGCTTCACCGTCGGCGCAGCCGCTTGTGCCACCCGCACCCCGGCACCGGTTGAGCCGGTGAACGACACCATGTCCACCTGCGGGTGCCGGGCCAGGGCTTCACCGACCTTGGCACCTGGGCCGCTGACCAGGTTGAACACCCCTGCCGGCAGGCCGATGGCGTCGATCATTTCGGCCAGCACAAATGCGTGTAGCGGCGTTTCCTGGCTGGGTTTGACCACCACCGTGCACCCGGCAGCCAGGGCCGGCGCCAGCTTGCCGATCATCTGGTGCAGCGGGTAGTTCCACGGGTTGATGAATGCGCACACGCCAACGGCCTCACGGTACACCAACGAGTTGCCGACTTCGCGCACCTCGTCCATCAGCCCGGCCAGTTCGGCGTATTGCTCCAACCCGGCAATCGGGCCTTCGACCTGCACCGCCTGGCACCACTGCACCGGCATGCCCAACTCGTCGGTGATGACCTCGGCCATTTGCGCCGCGCGGTTTTTCAGCTGTTCGACCAATGCCCGGATGTACCCGGCGCGCACGCTGGACGGTGTGCGCGACCAGCCATCGAAGGCCCGCCGCGCCGCCATCACCGCCCGCTCGACATCGGCCTCGGCGCCCAAGGGTACCCGGCCAATGGCCTGCTCGGTGGCCGGGTCGATCACCTCAGCCATGCCCTGCCCGCTCGGCACCTGCCAGGCGCCATCAATGTACAGCCGCGCGTACTCACGCATGGCCGTACTCCCGTCTCAGTTCGTCGGCACAGCGGGCGATGCGCTGGCAGGCATCGACCAGCGCCGCATTGCCCAGCACCAGGCCCAGGCGGATATGCCCGGCAGCACTGGGGCCGAACGCTTCGCCGGCAAGCACCGACACGCCCTGGCTGTCCAGCAGGTAGTCTGCAAAGGCCTGGGCACTTACGCCGGTCTCACGAATATCGACCATCACGAACATGCCACCATCGGGCTTCAATGCCTTGAGGCCCGGGCAGCCGGCCAGCTGCTCGCACACCAGATCGCGCCGCTCGCGGTAGGCTTCGCGCATGGCGTCCAGCTCTGGCAACGGCTGCTCCAGCGCCACCACGGCGGCATCCTGGACGAAGTCCGGCAAGCCGTAGAGCATGCACAGGGCGAGGTTTTCCAGATGCGTGGCCAGTGCTGTCGAGCTGACCACCCACCCCATGCGCCAGCCGGTCATGGCATGCGACTTGGACAGGCTGTTCAACGTTGCAGTGCGCTCGGCCATGCCCGGCAGGCTGCCGGGGCTGACATGCTCGCCTTCATACAGCAGCTCGCTGTAGACCTCGTCAGAGATCAGCCACAGATCATGGGCAATGCACAGTTCGGCCAGCGCCTCCCAAGTGGCGCGCGGCAGGCTCGCCCCCGAAGGGTTGTGCGGGCTGTTCAGCGCCAAAGCGCGGGTGCGCGGGGTAATGCGCTCGGCGACGTCACGCGGGCACACGCGAAAGCCATTCTCGGGCTTGACCGGTACCGGTACCACCTTGGCGCCACAGGCGCCGAACACGGCCTCGTAAGTGACATACATCGGTTCGGCAACGATCACCTCATCGCCTGGGTCGAGTATGCATTGGGCCACGCAGAACAGCGCGCACTGGGCACCCGCCAGCACGGTCACCTGGTCGACGCTCACCGCCTGGCCACTGCGCTGCCGGTGACGGTTGGCGATGGCCTGGCGCAGCGCCAGCTTGCCGCGTACATCGGCGTAATGGGTATGGCCAGCGCGCAGGCTGTCGATGGCCGCCTCGACGATAGGCGCGGGGGTGTCGAAGTCCGGGTCACCTACCGACAGCAGCAGGATGTCCTTACCCTCGGCCTGCAGCGCAAGGGCGCGGTAGTGAATGTCCCAGGCCGCAGCCCCGTCGCCGGCGATGCGTTGGGTAAGCTTGGCGTAGCGCATGGCAATCTCCCTTCTTTGGCGGTTTCAGTCGACGAGGATCTTCGGGTTGGAACTGCCCCACACGGTGTACAGGTCGGCCAGCAACGCGCCGTTGATTTCTTCCATCTCGGCCTGGGTGATTTCGCCCCCGGCCTGCTTGCCGAACAGCACCACTTCGTTGCCCCCCTTCACGTCCGGGAAGTCGGTGACATCGACCATCAGCGTGTTCATCGACACCTTGCCCACGACCGGCACACGGTGGCCGTTGATCAGCACATGGCCCTTGTTGGTGAATACCCGGCGGTAGCCATCGGAGTACCCGACCGTAATGTTGGCCAGCCGCGAATCACGGGCCAGGGTGAAGGTGCGGTCATAGCCCACGGTGTTGCCAGCCGGATAGCTGTGCACCGCAGCCACGTGCGATTTGAACTGCATCGCACGCTTGTACTCGGTGCGCGCCGGCACGGTGTCACCGAACAGCGCGCCCCCCGTTCGTACCATGTCCAGGCGCGCTTCCGGCACCTCCAGCGTAGCGAACGAGTTGGCGGCGTGCAGGGTGAGCTTGCTGCGGTCGAGCTTCGCGTGCTTGATCAACCATTCGGTCTGCTCGTTGAAGGCCGCCAGGCCCTTGCGGACATCGTCCTTGTCTTCCACGGCGAAGTGGGTCATCAGCGCGACCAGCTTGAGGTGCTTCTGGTCGGTAATCTGCAGCGCTTCGCCACGGCCGGACCAGGTGGCCATCTCCACCCCGTTGCGGCTCATGCCGCTGGAGTTGAGCGCCATGTGAATGCGCAAGGTCTTGCCATGGCGCGCGGCGATGGCATCGGCCTGGTGGGCAAATTCCGCGCTGCCCACCAGCTCTTCCATGTCGTACTGCAAGCCATCTTCCAGCTCGCTGAGGCTGGCCAGGCGAACCCGCACCAGTTGCCCGGTGAAGCCACTGGCGCGGACCACGCGGGCCTCCTCGTTGCTGGCCACCGCCACGCAGGGCACGCCCTGGGCGATGATCGATGGCATTACCAGGCCGATACCGTGGCCATAGGCATCGGCCTTGAGCACGGCGCACAGCTTGGACTTGCCGGCCAGCTCGGCCTGCAGCGTGCGGATGTTGTGCTGCAGGGCGCTGGCGCTGACTTCGACCCAGGCATTGCTGTTTTGCACGGTCAGGGCATTGGTACCGTTGTCCATCGACAGCGGGGGGGCGGCATACAGTGGGGCTTGGCCGGTGATCAGCAGGGCCAGGGATGCGGCCAGAAGTGTACGGCGAAATGGCATGTGGGTTTCTCTTGTTCTTTTGGTTGTTCGCGGCTTAACAGACGCAGGTGTGTTTGAGTTCGATGAAGGTCACGCCGGGTGTGGCGAAACCGCTGGCCAGGTCGGCCTGCAGCGCGTCCAGATCACGCGGCTGGCGCACCGCGCAACCAAAGGCACGGGCCAGGCCGATGAAGTCCGGATTACGCGGCAGCACGCCGACCGGCTCGATGTTCAGGCCGAGCATGTCATCGCGGATCTGCCCGAGGGCGTCGTTGTTCCACAGCAGCACCACCAACGGCCGGTCCAGTTCCTCTACAGCCGTGGCCAGCTCCTGGGCGGTATAAAGGAAACCGCCGTCGCCCACCAGCACCAGGCCTGGGCGATGGTCGGTGGCAAGCATGCCGCCAATACCGGCCGGCAGGCCGTAGCCGAGTGTGCCGTAGCCGGTCGGATGCAGCCAGCTACGTGGTGCCCGGCTGGCGAAGGCGTAGTTGCCGGTGTAGGCCAGTTGGGTCATGTCGCTGCTGATGAACGCATCGTCGGGCAGCACGGCGGCAATGCGGTCAAGAATCGCCTGATGGGTGGCCTGCAACGGTGCATGCCCATGACGAATGGCCTGGCGCAGGTTGCTCACCGCTTCGCTCGCCTGAGCAGGGTCTCGGTCGAGTGCAGGCAGGTGTTCGAGCAAACCGTCCACGGTTTGCCGGGCATCGCCCTGCAGGGCAATGGCACAGGGGTAGAAGTCGTTGAACTTGCGCGGGTCGATGTCCACGCGCAGCAGCTCGCCAGTGATCGGCAGGCGCTCGCGCCAGAAGTCGGTGTCGGCCATTTCGGTGCCTACGGCAAGCACCACATCAGCCTGGCTGATCAGTTGCCAGCCGGGTTCGACGCACAGACTGGCGCCGGCATTGAGTGGCGCGTCTGGTGGCAGCACGCCCTTGCCGGCCACGCTGGTGAACAGAGGCGCTGCCAGCCGTGTACTGAGTTGCTGCAACTGCTCAGCCGCGTGCAACGCGCCACCCCCGGCAATGATCATCGGCCGCTGGGCGGCGGCAAGCTTCAGGGCAGCCTGCTCGAGGGTTTCGCGGCACGGCTGGCCACGCCCAGGACGGCGTACCACCTCGTCGCTCCAGTCCCGGCTGACCGATGCCGCCAGCACGTCCAGCGGCACCGAAATGTGCACCGGGCGCGGCCGTTCGCTGTCGAACACTGCCCAGGCGCGAGCGATCAGCTCGGGCAAGTCGTCGCCCTGCAGGGCCACCGCAGAAAACGCCGTGATGGGCGCAGTCATGGCGCGCTGGTCCTGGGTTTCATGCAGGCAGCCCCAGCCCTTGCCCAGGCTGGCGGTGTGGTTGACGCTGGAAATCACCAGCATCGGCACCGAGTCGGCATAGGCTTGGCCGATGGGGGTGGCGACGTTGGTCACGCCTGGGCCGGTAATGACGAAACACACCCCAGGCTTGCCACTGACCCGCGCATAGCCGTCGGCCATGAAGCCGGCGCCCTGCTCGTGGCGGGTCAGTACATGGCGAATGCCACTGCCCGGCAGGCCACGGTACAGCTCCAGGGTGTGCACCCCAGGGATGCCGAACACGGTCTCCACACCGTAGTTGGCCAACAACCGCACCAGCGCCTGGCCGGCTGTCAGGGTAAGGTCATTCATGTCGTTCTCCTTGCGCCTGGCCGAGGCGGATCAGCGCGTCGACCGCGGTGGTGCCATGGGCACCGACCATCAATGGGTTCACATCCAGCTCCAACAGCTGCCCGGCGTTTTCGCAGGCGTAGTCGGCCACCGCACGGATAGCTGCGACCAAGGCGTCGAGGTCGGCAGCCGGGCGGCCACGGAAGCCTTGCAGCAGGCTGGCACTGCGCAGGTTCAGCAGTGCGGCGCGGATGGCGCTGTCGGTGGTGGGCAACAACAGGCTGACACTGTCCTTGAGCAGTTCGACCAGCACGCCGCCGGCACCGATCACCAAGGCCAGGGCAAAGTCGTGTTCACGTTTGATGCCCACTATCAGCTCGGCCAGCGGCGGCTCGGCCATGGGTTCGAGCAGTACCTGGTCGAACGCGACGTGCGGGGCGTAGACAGCGATGCGCTGGCGCATCTGCAACAGTGCAGCTTCCAGGGCGGCGGCATCACGCAGGTTCAGCGCCACCGCACCGGCTTCGGTCTTGTGCGGCAGCTGTGCGCTGACCGCCTTCAGTACCAGCGGGTATCCCACGCGGGCGGCGTCTGCCATAGCGCGTTCGGGCGTACTCAGTACGCCCGAAGGCACCGGCAGACCGAAGGCGCGCAGGGCCTGCTTGGATTGCCATTCGTCCAACAGTCGGCTTTCGCCCGTGAGGGCCTGGGGGCACAGCGGTACCCGCGCAGCCTCGCCCTGGTCCAGTAACCGCTGGCGGTTCTTTTGGTAAGCGACGATGCGCCCCCAGGCCGCCAGGCCGTCTTCCACGCCCTGCAGGGCAGCGATGCCCCGCGCATGCAGGCGCTCACGCGCACTGGCAGGCAACAGTTCCGGGAAAGCCGAGGTGACGAAGCCGATCTTGCCGTGGCGTTCAACGGCATCGCAGTACAGCCCCAGCAGCAGGTCGCATTCCTTGCGCTCGCCGGTGAAGGCCGCCGGGTAGTCCAGCACCAGCATCGCCGCGCCCGCGGCGCCGCTCAGGGTGTTGTCGAGCATGCGTTGCAGGGCGGCTTCATCGCCCCAGATGGCAGTGGTGAAGTCCAGTGGGTTGACCAGGTTGGCATAGCCCGGCAACACCTCGGCCAGTGCCGCCACCTGCCCTTGCTCGAGCTTCGGCAGTTGCAGATGGTGGCGTTCGGCATAGTCGGCAATCAGGCCGGCATCGCCGCCTGAGCAGGCCAGCGCAATCAGCTCGCCATCTGCCGGCAAGCGTCCGCAGGCTGCGGCCTTGAGCGTTTCGACAAAGCTCACCGGGCCGCTGACGCGGATCACGCCCAGGCGCTGGAACAGGCTGTCGTACAACGCATCGGAGCCGGACAACGAGCTGGTGTGGCTGAGCGCCAGTTCAGCGCCGATCTGCGAAACGCCCGTCTTCAGGGCAATGATCGGCGTACCCTGCTGCAATGCCTTGTAGGCGGCGCGTGCAAAGCCCGGCACGTTCTTCAAGCCTTCCAGGTGCAGCCCGATGGCCGTTACCCGTGGGTCGTCGAGCAGCACATCCATCAGCTCGGCCACACCCAGTTGCGCCTGGTTGCCGACCGAGGCCATGTAGGCCACCGGCAGCGAGCGGTCGCTCATGGACAGGTTGTAGGCAAAGTTGCCGCTCTGGGTGAGGATCGCCACGCCCTTCTCCACCTGCTGGCCGCCATGGGCCACCGGCCAAAGGGCTGCACCGTGCAGGTAGTCGAGCAGGCCATAGCAGTTGGGGCCGAGCAGGGCCATGTTGCCGGCCGCAGCGAGCAGGCGCTGCTGCAACTGGCAGCCCTCTTCGCCGCTTTCGGCAAAGCCGGAGGCATAGCAGATGGCACCCCCGGCGCCACGCGCGGCCAGCTCGGCAACGCACTGCAACGTCAGCTCACGGTTGGTGGCGATGAACACCGCGTCCGGGGCGTAAGGCAAGTCGGCCACGCGGGCCACGCAAGGGATGCCTTCCAGGCTTTCATGCTGCGGGTTGACCAGCCACAGCTCACCGGCAAAGCCGCCTTCGGCGCAGCGCTTGAGCGCCCGCGCCATGCTGCGCCCGCCAACGAAGGCCAGGTGCCGGGGCGCCAGCAGGCGCTTGAGGTTGTCACGAATCGATTGCGACATGGGTGTTCTCCTGGCGCTCAGCGCAGCAGCGGGCGCAGCAGTTCGCGGGCGATGATGTGCCGCTGGATTTCCGAAGTGCCCTCCCAGATGCGCTCGATACGCGCGTTGCGCCAAATGCGCTCAACCGGCCCTTCGTCCATCAGGCCCATGCCGCCGAAGATCTGCACGGCTTCGTCGGCGACCTTGCCCAGCACTTCGCTGGCAAACAGCTTGGCCATGCCGGCCTCACCGTCGGTCATGTTGCCCTGGTCCATCTTCCAGGCGGTGTGCAGGGTGAGCATCTCCGCGGCGCGGATCTGCGTGGCCATGTCGGCCAGCTTGAACGACACCCCCTGGTAGCTGCCGATGGCCTGGCCGAACTGCTTGCGGTCGGCGGCCCATTGCAGTGACAGGTCGAGGGCGCGCTGGGCCTGGCCCACGCAGTTGGCGGCGACCATCACCCGGCCGGCGGTAAGCCAGGCATTGGCCACTTCCCAACCTTTGCCCACTTCGCCCAGCACCTTGCTGGCCGGCACCCGGCAGTCGTCGAAGAACAGCTCGTAGGTGTGATAACCACGGTTGCTCACGCACTTGGGACCACGGCGGATGGTCATGCCCGGCGTACCCCGGTCGACCAGCAAGGCGGTGACCGCATTGCGCTTGCGCCCGTTGTGCTCGTAGGTGTCGGTGACCGCGAAGACGATGGCAAAATCGGCGTGGCCGGCGTGGCTGATGAAGTGCTTGCTGCCGTTGATGACAAAGTCATCGCCCTGGCGCACGGCGCGGGTCTTGATGGCGTTGGCATCCGAACCGGCACCCGGTTCGGTGAGGGCAAAGCAGTCGGTTTTCTCGCCCTGCACACAAGGCAGCAAGTAGTCGTTGATCTGCTCGTCCTTGCAGGCCATGAGGATTTTCGACGGCCGTGCAACGAAGACATGCAGCGCCCAGGACACCTTGGACAGCTCACGTTCGATCAGCGCCTGGGACAGGTAGTCCAGACCGCCCCCTCCCACTTCCTCGGGCATGTTGAATGCATAAAAACCGGCTGCGATGGCCTTGCCACGGATCTGTGCGGCCAGTTCGGGTGACACGGCGTCGGCGCGGTCCACCGCTTCCTCATGGGGCAGCAGCTCCTTGGCAACAAAGCTGCGTACCGCTTCCACCAACATTTCTTGTTCTTGGGTCAGTTGGAAATTCATCTGCGAAGGTCCTGATGAGGGTCGGGTATCGGATTACTGGCCGGTAAAACGGGGGGCGCGGCGTTCAACCGAGGCTTGCAGGGCCTCGGCGCCATCCTGGCTGCGGCCGCACAGCAGGCCGGCGTGGCGCTCGGCCTCCAGCTGCTCGGCCAGGGTGCGCCGGGCGCCGTCGCGGATCAGCTGCTTGGTCTGCGCATAGGCGAACGTCGGGCCATTGGCCAGGCGCCCGGCCAACTCGGCCGCCACGGCGGGCAGTTGCTCGTCGGCGCAGACTTCGCTGACCAGCCCAGCCGCCAGGGCACGCTCGGCGCCCCACAGTTCATCGAGGAACAACAAGCGCTTGGCCTGCTCGCTGCCGATCAGCCGTGGCAGGTGCCAGCTGGCGCCGGCATCGGGGCTGTAGCCCATGCTGGTGTAGCCGGCCTTGAAGCGCGCCGAGGCGGCGGCGATGCGCAGGTCGCAGCACAGGCTAAGGTCCATGCCACCGCCCACGGCGGTGCCGTTGATGGCGGCGATGGTGGGTTTGTCGAGGCTGTGCAGGCGCAACATCAGGGCATGGGCAGTTTCGGTCCAGCCATAGCTTTCCAGGGTGCCGGCAGCTTCGGCGGCAGCCCATTCGGCCAGGTCGGCGCCAGCGCAGAAGCTGCGGCCGCTGCCGGTCAGCACCACCACGCGTACGGCGGGGTCGTCGGCATGGCTGTCGAGCAAGGCGTGCAGTTGCTTGAGGGTGGGAATGTCCAGCGCGTTGCGCTGCTCGGGGCGGTTGAGGGTGATCCAGGCAACGCCAGCTTCGACCTTGCTCAACAGTGGCGACGACGGGGTAGTCATGGGGGCCTCGGTGTTGTTGTGATGGTTTTGGAGGGCTTGACGAGGAAGATACTAAACGAGTGTTCAACAAGACGGGGTGGGCTGTTACAACTTCGCACAACTCGGTGTTTGGCGTTACACAAGGGCGTTCGTCGTGACGGCTTTATGGCCTGTGAGATCGCGCGCCGCGCGGGCGGTGCTCGATCTCACAGGTGCTGAACATGCAGCGATTGACACCCGCCGGCGACGAGCTGCGGTGTCAAACCCCTGGTGCGCTGGGTGCGAAGGCCCCCTGCCGGCGGCGGTTGACGAAGAAGTACGCCGCATAGCACAGGGCAATGAAGCCAAAGCCCCAGTACAGCGACGGTCGTTGGGTTTCATCCAGCGCCAGGAACACGAACAGCGAGCTGCACAGGGTGATGCACAGCAGCGGCACCAGCGGGTACAGCGGCGCCTTGTACTTCAGGTCCTGCAGTTGCCCGCCGTCGCGCAGCCAGGCCTTGCGGAAGCGGTACTGCGCCAGGGCGATGACGATCCAGGTCACGGTGCCGGACATACCGCTTACCGCCATCAGCACCATGAACAGCGTGTCAGCCGCAACGAAGCTGGTCATCAGCGAAATCAGCGCAAAGCACAGGGTGATGCTGAGCGCCCGCAGCGGCACGCCACGCTTGCTCAGCGGTGACAGGCTTTTCGGTGCCATGCCAGTCTTGGACATGGCCCAGAGGATGCGCGTGGAGGCATACAACCCGGAGTTGCCCACCGAGAGGATGGCCGTGAGGATGACGAAGTTCATCAAGTCGGCGGCGTAAGGGATGCCGACCATATCGAACACCTGCACGAACGGGCTTTCCATCAGCCCGGCCTGCTCGTGCGGCACAATGGCCGACAGCACGGCAATCGCCAGCACATAGAAGATCAGCACGCGGAACACCACATTGCGCACCGCCCGCGGGATGCTTTTTTCCGGGTGCTCGGTCTCACCAGCCGCCACCCCCATGATTTCGCAACCCTGGAAGGCATAGACCACGGTCATCATCACCGCGAACACTGCCGACAGGCCATGGGGGAACAGCGACTCGCCCACCAGGTTGTTCAGCATCGGTGCGGGTGCCCCGCTGCTCAGGGGGATGGCACCGAAGATCACCAGCAGGCCAATGACGATGAAGCCGAGGATGGTTGCCACCTTGATGCCCGAGAACCAGTACTCGGCCTCGCCAAAGGCACGCGTGGCCAGGGCGTTGAGGCCGAACAGCACCACCACGAACAGCGCCGACCAGTACCAGATCGGCACCTCCGGGAACCAGCGGGTCATCAGCATGCCGGCAGCGGTGAACTCCAGGCCTACGGTGGTGGCCCAGCTCATCCAGTACACCCAGCCGATCATGAAGCCGGTGGCCGGGCCAATGTACTTGGTGGCGTGGGCCTGGAACGAACCGGACACCGGCATCTGCACCGACAGCTCACCCAGGCAGACCATCACCAGGTACATCAGCAAGCCCGCGACCAGGTAAGCCAGGATCGCGCCCACCGGCCCACCCTGATTGATGGTTACGCCCGAGCCCATGAACAGGCCGGTTCCAATAACCCCACCCAGCGACAGCATGAAGATGTGTCGGCTTTTCAGGGCGCGGGTGAGCTGGATCTTTTCAACGTTGTCAGTCATGGCGCACCTCACCATTGCGGCAGGTACGTGTGGCGATGCGAACGAGGGGCTGAGCGCTACGGCATGTCATTATTCTTGTCTCCAATAAGCCTCATGGACCGCGTGCAACACGGTTGCCATGGATTATTGGAAACGGATGTAAGGTGCCGTTGTACGAACGGATCGAAGATGTAAAAAGTCGTAAGTTTTTTGTACGTCAGCTCTGAATCAACTGTTCCAGGGTCGCACGGGCCTGGCCGAGCTGGCTTGCCAGTGGCTCGGCCAGTGCGTTCAGCGCCTGCCCATCATGCTGGCGGGCTGCGTCTTCCAGGCGTCGCAACAGCGCAGCCAGGCCAGAAAAACCCAGGGAGTCGCAACTGCCGGCCAGGCGATGGGCCAGGTGCAGCACCTCGGTAAAGTCCTGGGCTGGCAGCGCCTCGGCCAACGCCGTGGCGTGCTGCTCCAGTGACTGGCGCAACACATTCAGCAGGCCCTGCAGCTTCTGCTCGCCCAGCAGCGAGCGGTGGGTGGCCAGCAGCGACCAGTCCATGTTCGCGTCAATACCGGCCTCTTCAGTCGGCGTTGCGTCGGCCAGCGCCTGGCGCAGGTTGGCTAGCCGCAGGGGCTTGGCCAGCACACCTTGCATGCCGGCTTCCAGGTAATCCGACAGTTGCCCCGGTTGCACGCCAGCGGTCAGCGCCACTATCCGGCTGTGGTGGTTAGGCCCGGGGGTGGCGCGAAGCTGCCGGCACAGTTCCACCCCGCTCATGCCGGGCAGGTGAACGTCCAGCAGGATCAGGTCGAAGCGCCGCTGTGCGCACAACTGCAGGGCCTGCCCGGCATCCTCGGCAAAGCTCACCCGGTGGCCATCGCGCACCAGCAGGCCGCTCGCCACCTCACGGTTCAGCGCGACGTCCTCGACCACCAGGATATCCAGGCTGGCGCTGACCGACTGGGCTGGGGTATTAGCCGCAACCGGCTGCCCAAGGGCGATGTCGAGTTCGAACCAGAAGCAGCTGCCCTGCCCTTGTACACTGTCCAGGCCAATGCAGCCCCCCAGCTTTTCCACCAGGTGCTTGCAGATCGCCAATCCCAGACCGGTGCCGCCGTAGCGGCGTGCCACGGCCTCGCTGGCCTGGACGAAGCGGTCGAAGATTTTTGCCTGTACGGCCGGCTCGATGCCGATGCCGTTGTCACTGACCGACAGCCGCAGGCGCTGCGTGGTCGCATCGCTGACCAGCACCTGCACCTTGAGCCGCACCTGGCCGTGCTCGGTGAATTTGATGGCATTGGCCAGCAGGTTGCTGAGCACCTGACGCAGGTACTGCTCGGCGCCGTGCTGGTAACCGGCTAATTGCTCATCAATCTCCAGATGCAGTGTGTCGCCGTTGTCCGCGGCCATGGGTTCGAGCAGCGCCAGCACTTCCTGGCACAACTGGCGCAGCGAAAAGCCGACCAGCTCGGCGCGGCTCTCACCTTCTTCGAGCCGGGCGAAATACAGCACTTCGTTGAGAATCGCCAACAGCCCCTCGCCGGCCTTGTACAAGGCTTCCAGGCGCTGACGGTCGGCCGCTTCCAGCCGGCCACCGCGTAGCAGCTCGGCCATGCCCAGGATACCGTTGAGCGGGGTGCGCAGTTCGTGGCTCATGGTCGCCAGGAAGCGTGACTTGGCCAGGTTGGCGGCCTCGGCGTCATCCTTGGCCCGGGCCAGGCTGGCGGTACGTCGCTCGACCATGGCCTGCAGTTCGTCGCGCTTGTCTTGCAACGCCAGGCGGTCGCGCTCGCGGCGTTCAATGTCGCTGAGGATGGCGCGGCGCATATCGTCCAGGGCATTGGCCACCGTGTCGATCTCGTCAGGGCGCGATGAACGGCGGCGCCCCAGGCGCAACGGTTCCTGCCATTGGCCGGCGCCAATACGCCGGGCGAACTCGGCCATCACTTGCAGGTGGCGGGTGACCAGGCGATAGAACAGCCCCGACAGCGCCACTGCCAGGCCACACAGGAACACGCCCATCCACAGCAGGCTGGCAAGGCCGGTGGCATACAACCGATGGTGCACCGCACCCAAGTCGATACTCACTTCAAGCTCACCCAGGTGCCTGGCGGGGCCCGAGGGGGGCTGATAATCCAGGGGGAAGCGCTCGATGCGCAGCGGCCCCTTGGGTTCGGCCTCCCCTCGCAGCAGTTGAAAATCATCGCTAACCAAGCGCACCCGGGCCACGTCGGAAAAATCCACCAGGCCGCGCAATTGCGTATCCAGCTGCGCCTCGTCCAAGTCCCACAGGCTGCGCTCCAGGCTGGCGAGGTAGCCTGCGCGGATCAACGCCATGCGCGCCTCGATGTCGCGCATCTCGCGGCGGTATTCGAAGTACAGCTGCACGCTACTGGCCAGTACGGTAAAGCACAGGCTGAACAACAGGATGAACCGCAGCAGGCGGCGCAGCAGGCCATCGGTGTGCAGGCGAATCATCGGGCATCTGCCGGCAGGTTGATCATGTCGCGGTAGGTGACCTCGCTCTGCTCCAGCCAGCGCGCGATCTCGCCAGCCTGGTTCATGCGCCGCAACTGCGCGTCGATTTCGTCCATGTGCTGGCTCAGGGGTGATTGCCGCGATACGGCTACCCGCAGGTAGTCCACGCTCAGCGCGCTGGGCAATACGCGGATGTCCTGCGCGCCGGGCAGGTGCTCGATGAACAGTTGGCCGGTGCGCCGCTCCTGGATCACATAGTCGATGCGCCCGCGGATCAGCTTGCCAAAATTCTGCTGGCTGGAAGACACCCGCTCGATGTTCTGATGCCGGGCGACGAAGCGGTCGAATTCGGCGCCGTAGCTTTCGCCGTACAACAGGCCGCCACGGTAACCCGCCAGGTCCTCCAGCTGCTGGAACTGCACCGGTCGCTTGCGGTTGTAGAACACGGCCACTTCCTCGCGCACCACCGGCTCCGTGGAAAAACGCATGCGCTGGTCACGCTGGTCGCTGTTGTAGGCCAGGACCACGTCCACCCGCCCGGCGGCGGCGTCCATCAGGCAGCGCTTCCAGTTGCCCAGCACCACGGTTTGCACCTCGTAGCCCATGCGCGCGAACAGTTCACGCACCACGGTTGGGGCCAGGCCGCGCACCTGGTGGCCGTCGCTCCAGGAAATGGGCGGGTACACCGGGTAGTCACAGTAACGCACGGGCTCACTGGCACTGGCGTGCAGGGTGGGCAACGTCAAGGCCAGCGCCAACTGCCAGGCGCGAGGAATCATGCTGCCACGCTGGCGGTGAACAGGTAGCCGGTGCCGTGAATGGTGATGATCAACTGCGGTTCGGCCGGGTCGTCATGCAACTTGCGCCGCAGGCGGCCGACCAGCACGTCGATGGAGCGGTCGTTGGGCACCCACTCGCGGTTGCGAATCTGGTCCATCAACTGGTCGCGGCTGAGGGTGTGGCCGCTGTTGCGCAGGAACACGCTGAGCAACTGGAACTCGCCGTGGGTCAGCAGGGTTTGCCCGCCACGGGCGTCGATCAGGCGCCGGCGGTCGGTATCCAGCGCCCAGTCGGCGAACTGCTTCAGCGATTGCGCGCAGGCCGGGGCGGGGTGCGCCTCGCGGGCATGGCGCACGCGGCGGATCAGGTTTTTCGCCCGGGACACCAGCTCGCGGGGGTTGAGTGGTTTGATCACGTAGTCATCTGCACCGCATTCCAGGCCAACGATGCGGTCTATGTCGTCATTGCGCCCGGTGACGAGGATGATGCCAACCTCCGAGCGCACCCGCAGTTCGCGGGTCAGGGTGAGGCCGTCCTTGCCGGGCAGGCGGATGTCCAGCAGCACCAGGTCGACATCCTGGCTGGCAAGCAGGGCTTCGGCCCTTTCCGCGGTGTCGGCGCAGTGTACGTCGTAGCCCTCCTGGGACAGGTAGGCCTGCAGCAAGTCACGAATAAGCGGATCGTCATCGACGATCAATACCCGAGGCGTCATTGCGTGTTGTCTCTTTTTTATTGGTGTTGTTCTACACACTCGCGACAGCAGCGTACTCGTTACTGAACAGGTGATCAACAGCCCGCGGACAGGCTGAAGCGCCTCCGGCCACCGGCCTGCAGGCCATCGACCCAGGCCTCGCAGATGATCACGCCCTGCTCGGGGGTGAAGGTGCCGGGGTTCAGGCCCGACTCCAGCCACAGGCCGTCGAGCAAGGCGCTCAGGCTGATGGCCGCCAGGTCGGCATCGAAGCCTTGCCAGCCCTCCTCCTCGGCCAGTCTGGCCAGCAGCTGGCCAAGTTCGTTGCGGTACTCGCCGTAGGAGTGGTCGTGCACCTGGTTGATCGCGTCGGCGGTCTTCACCGCGCCCCAGAAGGCCAGCCAGGCATCGAGCAATTGCGGGTCGAGCAGCTCGGCGCAGAACGAGGCACGGAAGAACGCCGACAACCGCTCGCGGGCATTGGGCGCAGCTTGGGCCATGGCCTCGCGCAACAAACCCATCACCCGACCGGTGACGGCCATGTAAGCCTCTGCCACCAGTTCGTCCTTGCCCGCGTAATGGTGGCTGATCAGCCCGACCGAGACCCCGGCCTCGGCCGAGATCTTGCGGATTGAAGCCCCCTGGAAACCATGGCGCTTGAGGCACACCAGGGTCGCCTCGACCAGGTTGGCTTTGCGCAGTTCCGGCAGCATGCGGTGGTAGCGGGCTTCCTGAGTCATCGGTGGGTCTCTGGTTAGGGGCTGGACTGAACGACTGTACAACAAGCCGGACTGCGTGATAAACCCTAAGCGCCACTGCCCGGCAGGGCCCCCTCACAACAACAAAAGCGGCTGCCATGAACGACCTGATCACACGCGAACTGGACCAAGGCATGCTGACCCTGGCCTTCAACCGCCCCGACAAGCTCAATGCCCTGAACACTGCCATGTACCAGCTGCTGGGCGACCTGTTGCTGGCGGCAGGTGAAGACCCCGCTGTCGATGCCATCATCATCACCGGTGGGCCGCACTGCTTCAGCGCTGGCAACGACCTTCGCGACTTCCTCGACAACCCACCCAGCGACCTGGACAGCCCGGTGTTCCGCCTGATGCGGGTGGTCATGGGCCTGGACAAGCCGCTGATCGCAGCGGTCAGTGGTGCGGCGATCGGCATCGGGGCCACCCTGTTGCTGCACTGCGACCAGGTGCTGGTCAGCCGCTCGACCAAGCTGCGCATGCCTTTCGCGCCGCTGGGTGTGTGCCCGGAGTTTGGTTCCAGCCTGCTGCTGCCGCGTGTGCTTGGCCAGGCCCGGGCGGCACGCTTGCTGTTGACCAATGCATTACTGGATGGCGAACAGATGCTGGCCTGGGGGCTGGCCAATGAGCTGCATGAAAACGGCGAACAGTGCCTGGACGCTGCCCGCACGCTGGCGCGGCAGCTGCAAGGCTACCCGCAGGCGGCACTGCGGATCAGCAAGCGGCTGCTCAAGGACAGCCAGCGGGCGGAGCTGGAGGCCACGGTGGCGCGGGAAAGCCGACTGTTCATCGAGTGCTTGCGTACTGAAGAAGCGCGGGCAGTGCTGCGAGGGCTGATCAAGGGTTGAAGGGGCTGGCGCGATCTTCATGGGCGCAACTGTCTTGCGCAAACGTTGTTGCACTAGTACCCGGTCATCTCCAGATACCCGCGCCCGCCCGCACTCCCGTTCAAGCGTACCGGCCCTTCCCAATACGGGAACCGTGTCTGCATCCACGCCTGCGGCTCAACGGCATCGACCTGCACATCCACCCCATGCTCCGGCACTTGCACCCGCCAACGCGTGGGCACCTGCTTGCCGTTTTTCTGCGCAGACCAGGCCAGGGCCTGCAGCTGGAACTGTGCCGCGTCCAGCGCCATCACCTCCCCGTGTGGCCCTACCCAGGTCCCGGCGCGATACGGTTCCCCGTGGGTCTCCCGAACCTGGAACAGCATCAGCTTGGCGCCACTGTCCAGGTGCAGGGAAAACCAGTCCCAGCCGGTCTGCCCGGGCGCCAGCGGCTGACTGCTCCATTCCCGGTCCAGCCAGGCCTGCCCGGTAACCGCGATGCACAGGCTGCCACGCTGGACCTGCCCCTGGACCTGGTAGAACGGCTGGCTGTAATAGTACGAAGCCTGGCCCTTGCCTGATTTTTCGCTGTAGCCCTGCTCACCATGCAGCACCAAGGGAAGATCGCTGTGCAACTGCAAGTCATAGCGAAAACCTTCGCCACTTGCGACCATCTGCAGGTCTTCAATGCCGCCCCGGCCCTGTAACACCCAGTCATTGATCCATGCGCGAAACGGCTGGGCCTGCGCGCCGGCCTGGCCGACACCACCCCGCGCCAGGGTTTCAGCAGCCTGATGGCCACCCGGCCCGGTCAGTGCTGCATGCCCCATCCAGAGGTTCGGGCTGTTCCAGTCGGTGGTCTCCAGGCCGGGGCGCAGGGCCGAGCGGAACAGTGTCCACTGGGCGCCCCAATCTCGGCCCTGGGCGTCCTTGAGGTTGGCGGTGACATACCACCACTCGATACGAAAGCCGTCGTGGGGACCGTGGTCATGCGGGAAGACCAGACGATGATCGCGGGTCACCTGGCTGAATTCGCCAGCCTGCTGCCCGAGCCCGGCATAGCTTTGCGGTGCTGGCTGATCACAGCCGCACAACAACCCGGTCAGCAACAGCCACGCATTAAGCTTCATCGGCCAGCGGCCTCAACAGTTCGCGCGGCTGGCGGCGCGCCAGCTGCCACAGCGGCCAGACGCAGGCCAGCAGGCTGGTGAGCATGCCCAGCACGGTCAACTGCAGCAGTTGCATGGGGAACACATAGAGCGGTAACCGCCAGCCGAAGGCCTGCACGTTCACCACCGCGACCAGGCACCAGGCCAGCAGCAGCCCAAGCGGAATTGCCAGCAGCACGGTGAAGCTGCTGAGCATGAGTGTCTGTCCCAGGCTCAGCCAGACCAGTTGCATGCGCCGCACCCCCAGCGCCCACAGCGGTGCCAACTGGCCCAGCCGGGCCTGGCCCAGGGTCAGCAGGTTGATGAACAACGCCACACCGGCCACGCCAAGGGTAAGGCTGTTGAGGGCTGCGGTGGCGGCAAAGGTGCGGTTGAAGACGTCGGTCGACCAGCGTTTCAGGCGCGCCTGCTCGACCACCCGGCTGTCATCCAGGGCAAAGTGCCGTTGCAGCGCGTCCTTGAGCGATGCCCCCCCTTCAGCGCTCAGGTCGACACTCAAGCCGGCCAGGGTTGCCTGTGGCCAGTGGGCGCGCAACCAGTCGGCATTGACCAGTACATGCCCCTTGGGGTTGCCGTAATCGGCATAGATCCCCACCACGGGCATGGCTGGCGTGTCTGCGGGCAGCTTCAGGCTGTCTCCCAGTTGCAGGTTCAATCGCCTGGCCAACTGCTCACTGAGCATCACGCCTTGTCCGCTGGCCAGTTGCTGCCAGGCGCGCGAATGCTGTTCCAGCAATGGCCAGCGCGTTCGATAGGCGGGGTGATCGACAATGCCCTGCACTTGCACCGGCCAACCTTGCAGCTGCATGTCTGCACGCCAGCCGGGCAGGACCACGCTGGCCCCGGGCTGCTGCTTGAGCCACTCGACTATCTGCAAGCCTTGGGCCGTGTCCCGCGGGGTGACATACAGGTCGGCGGAGAGGCGCAGGTCAAGCCAACCGACAAACGTCTTGCGAAAACCCTCGGTCATGCTGCCCACACCAACACTGGCAGCCAGCGCCAGCAAAAGGGCGACCAACGCCAGGCTCAAGGCTGGCAGCTGCTGGCGGCTGTCAGCCACGAACCATTGCGCCAATGGCCGGTGGCAACGACGCGCCAGCCAGGCCAGTACCCGATCGAGCAAGGACGGCAACAGCAGCGCCGCCGCCAGCAACAACCCTGCCAGCATGCCGAACGCGCTAAGCAGGCCAGCCCCGAAGACACCACAGCCCAAGGCCAGCAACAGCAGCAGGCCCGCTAGCAAAGCCTGCCGTTGCAACCATGGCCCCTGCGCCAGTCGCCAGGCCTGGGGTTGCGCCAGCGCCAGCAAAGGCAATCGGGCAGCGCGCATTACACTCTGCAGCCCGGCCAGCAATGCCCCGAGTACACTTACCAGCACACCCAGCAGCCACCACCCCGCCGGCAGGCTCAACGTGCCGGCGACCTGGGCGCCATACAGACCACGCAGGCTGGCGGCCACGTCGGGCAACAGCCACGCGGCCAATGCGTAACCACTGACCACCCCGGCCAGCCCACCCACTGCCGCGAACAGGCCCAGCTCCAGCACCAGGGCACCCAGCAGGGTCTTCAGGCTGACGCCGCACGCGCGCAGGTTGCGGATCAGCCCACGGCGCTGCTCCAGCGCCAGACCGATCGCGGCGTGGGCGATGAACAAGCCGACAACGAACGCCAGCAGGCCGAGCGCGGTCAGGTTGAGGTGGAAACTGTCGGTGAGGCGCTGCAAGCCGCCATCGTCCTGCCGCGGCTGCAGTTCAAGGTAGCGGGCGATATCCGCAGGCAACGGCCCGGGCGTATCAGCCAGCAGCAGACGAGACAACTGCCCCGGTGCGTTCAGCAACGCCTGCGCGTGGCCGATGTCCACCACGATGACCCCGGGTGCCAACGCAGGCTGCAAAACCATAGGCGGCAGCAACTGCCCTTCACTGTCGCGGGTCGGCTGCCCGGGGCTTGTGTTCAGTTGACGCAAGGTGTCTGGCCCAACCCAGGCTTGCCCGGGCGAGCCGATGAACGCTTGCAGGTCGAATGCCTGCACCTGCACCCCGGCAATGCTGCTGGCAGGCGGCAGGCTCAACGGCTCGATGCCGATCAGTCGCACACTGCGTGCGGGCTCGCCCGGCAAGCGCAAGCGCCCTTCCAGCACCGGCGAAACAGCCCAGCCCAGCGTGCGCAGTTGCACGTACAACGCCTGATCGAAGCGCTCGCCATTGCGCGCGATCAGTTGCGCCTGCAACGGCCCGGTCAATACCGCGCTGGCCCGGGCATAGTCGCTGCGTGCCTGGCTGTTCAACGCCTGCACGCCGGTCCACAACGCCGTGGCCAGCCACAGGCCAGTGAAGATGCTGAAGCACTGCACACGATGGCGCCGCCAGTGGCTGAGCAGCGCCAACAGGGCCAGCGACAAAAGCTTCATCAGCCCTGCTCGGGCCGCACACGGCCGGCCTGCAGGTAGCAACGGTGCTGCAAACGCGCCGCCAGCCGCGGGCTGTGGGTCACCATCAGTACCCCGCTGCCGGCTTCGGCGACCAACTGCAGCAACAAACTCAGCACCTCGTCACTGCTGGCTTCATCGAGGCTGCCGGTCGGTTCGTCAGCCAACAGCCAGGCCGGGCGCCCGGCAAGCGCACGGCCGATCGCGACGCGCTGCTGCTGGCCGCCAGACAGTTGTTCCGGGTAACGCCCGAGCAGGTCCGCCAGGCCCAGGCGCTGCGCCAGGTAAGCCGCCCAATGCGGGTCATGCCGCCCGGCGAGACGGGCCTGGAAGGTAAGGTTCAGGCCCACGTCCAGGCTGCTGATCAGGTTGTACTGCTGAAACACCAGGCCGATCCCCTCCCGCCGCCACTGCGCCAGCGACGCTTCCGAACGGCCATCGAGCGGAACGTCGTCGATCAGAATACGGCCACTGTCCGCTCGGTCCAGGCCAGCCACCAGGTGCAGCAAAGTACTCTTGCCGCTGCCCGACTCGCCCATCAGCGCCAGGCTGCTGCCCCGCGCCAGGCGCATGTCCACCCCCTGCAAAATGGGGAGCGGGCCTTGGGGGGTGGGGAATGATTTGTAGAGTTGTTCGATGGCTAGCATCGAGTGGCCTTGATGGGTTGGGTGTCCCTTTAGGCATAGCAGGTTCGGCCAGGCCTGCTCCCGCACCGGCCACATTGATCGATCTCGCCGGTGCCTTCCTGTTCAGACGACGTGCCGCTGCGGCCGCCCCCTCGAATCGCAGAGGGGGCACCATCAATGGATCCACTAAAAACCGATAATCGCACAGAATCCGCACTTACCACGCAAAATGCATTGACCTACCACGCCGACCGCAGGTTAATGGATCCATTAAATAAAAACAAAACCCGGAGAGCCTCCCATGTACCCCAAAAACACCTGGTACGTCGCCTGCACCCCCGATGAGATCGCCACCAAACCCCTTGGCCGGCAGATCTGCGGGGAAAAAATCGTGTTCTACCGCGCCCGCGAGAACCAAGTAGCCGCCGTCGAGGACTTCTGCCCGCACCGCGGCGCACCGTTGTCGTTGGGCTATGTCGAGGACGGCAACCTGGTGTGCGGCTACCACGGCCTGGTGATGGGTTGCGACGGCAAGACCGTGTCGATGCCGGGCCAACGGGTGCGTGGCTTCCCCTGCAACAAGACCTTTGCGGCCGTCGAGCGCTATGGCTTCATCTGGGTCTGGCCCGGTGACCAGGCGCAGGCCGACCCGGCGCTGATTCCGCATCTGGAATGGGCGGTGAGTGATGAGTGGGCCTACGGCGGCGGGCTGTTCCACATCGGTTGCGACTACCGCCTGATGATCGACAACCTCATGGACCTCACCCATGAAACCTATGTGCACGCCTCCAGCATCGGCCAGAAGGAGATCGACGAGGCACCGCCGGTCACCACCGTCACCGGAGACGAAGTGGTCACCGCCCGGCACATGGAAAACATCATGGCGCCGCCGTTCTGGCGCATGGCCTTGCGTGGCAATGGCCTGGCCGACGATGTACCAGTGGACCGCTGGCAGATCTGCCGTTTCACCCCACCTAGCCATGTGCTGATCGAAGTGGGTGTAGCGCATGCCGGCAAGGGCGGCTACCACGCCGAGGCCCAGCACAAGGCGTCGAGCATCGTGGTCGACTTCATCACCCCGGAAAGCGATACCTCTATCTGGTACTTCTGGGGCATGGCGCGCAACTTCGCTGCGCACGACCAGACCCTGACCGACAACATTCGTGAGGGCCAGGGCAAGATTTTCAGCGAAGACCTGGAAATGCTCGAACGCCAGCAGCAGAACCTGCTGGCCCACCCCGAGCGCAACTTGCTGAAGCTGAATATCGACGCCGGCGGCGTGCAGTCACGCAAAGTGCTGGAGCGGATCATCGCCCAAGAGCGTGCGCCGCAGCCGCAACTGATCGCCACCAGCGCCAACCCTGCCTGAGGAACAGCCGACATGATCGATGCCGTAGTGGTATCCCGTAACGATGAAGCGCAGGGTATCTGCAGCTTCGAGCTGGCCGCGGCAGATGGCAGCCTGCTGCCGGCGTTCAGCGCCGGCGCCCATATCGACGTGCACCTGCCCGACGGGCTGGTGCGCCAGTATTCGCTGTGCAACCACCCCGAAGAACGCCATCGCTATCTGATTGGCGTACTCAACGACCCGGCTTCGCGGGGCGGCTCACGTAGCCTGCACGAGCAGGTGCAGGCCGGTGCCCGGCTGCGTATCAGTGCGCCGCGCAACCTGTTCCCGCTGGCCGAGGGTGCGCAGCGCAGTTTGCTGTTTGCTGGCGGCATCGGCATTACCCCAATCCTGTGCATGGCCGAGCAGCTGTCCCACAGCGGCCAGGCCTTCGAGCTGCACTACTGTGCCCGCTCCAGCGAACGTGCGGCGTTTGTCGAGCGGATTCGCAGCGCGCCGTTCGCTGATCGGCTGTTCGTGCATTTTGACGAGCAGCCGGAAACGGCGCTGGACATCGCCCAGGTGCTGGGCAACCCGCAAGATGATGTGCACCTGTATGTATGCGGGCCGGGCGGGTTCATGCAGCATGTGCTGGACAGCGCGAAGGGCTTGGGCTGGCAGGAGGCCAACCTGCACCGCGAGTACTTCGCCGCAGCACCGGTGGATGCCAGCAACGATGGCAGTTTCTCGGTGCAGGTGGGCAGCACGGGACAGGTGTTTGAGGTGCCAGCCGACCGGACCGTGGTGCAGGTGCTGGAAGAGAACGGTATCGAGATCGCCATGTCGTGCGAGCAGGGTATTTGCGGCACCTGCCTGACACGCGTGCTGCAGGGCACACCGGACCATCGCGATCTGTTTCTCACCGAAGAGGAACAGGCCCTGAACGATCAGTTCACGCCCTGCTGCTCGCGCTCGAAGACGCCGCTGCTGGTGCTGGATATCTGATCCGGCTTACGACGAGGGCAGGATGACTTTCATGCCCGCGTCCGCCGCTGCCCCACCAAAGGTTTCGGCATAGCGCAAGGTGGCATTGGCGTGCTCGCGCATGATCGCTTCGGCGCGGGCACCCTGGCGGTTGACCAGGGCGTCGAACACGGCGTGGTGCTGCATGTGGGCGAAGTTGAAGCGCCGGTACTCGCGAGCCAGATCATGGCGGTCCACCGCCAGTGCGGTGACCGAGGCGAATGGCAGGTGGTCGTTGCGCGCCAGGGCAACGGCAATGGCCGGGTTGTGGCTGGCGTCGATGATCACCTGATGAAAGCGCATGTTCAGGTCGTGATAGACCTGCAAGTCGTCTTCGCTCACAAAGCCCTTGTCGAACAGCTGATCGCCGTCGACCAGGCACTGTTGCAGCGCAGCGCGTGCTTGCACCGACAAGCCACGCTCAGCGGCCTGACGAGCAGCCAACCCCTCCAGCACACCGCGCACCTCGACCGCACCTGCGATGTCATCGGCGCTAACCGAGCGCACCTGAAACCCCCGGCCGCCAAAGCGCACCAGCAGGCCTTCCTGTTCCAGGGTACGAAATGCCATGCGCACCGGCATGCGTGAAACGCCGAACAGTTCAGCGGTTGGGACTTCCATCAAGCGTTCGCCGGCCGCCAGCTCGCCCGAAGCGATCATCTTGCGCAGCGCAACCAGCACCATCTGACCGGGTTTGCTCATCCAGGCGACTTCCAAAGACATGAACGGGCATCTTAGCGCAAGCCGAGGGGTTGCTGCAGGCCTGTTGTAGGAGCGGGTTTACCCGCGAAGCAGGCGACGCGGAACATGGCACCGGCTGCGCCGGTGTTCGCGGGTGAACCCG
Source organism: Pseudomonas sp. CGJS7 (assembly GCF_036961695.1). Taxonomy (NCBI): domain Bacteria; kingdom Pseudomonadati; phylum Pseudomonadota; class Gammaproteobacteria; order Pseudomonadales; family Pseudomonadaceae; genus Pseudomonas; species Pseudomonas sp. CGJS7. The sequence continues at coordinate 54,667 of NZ_JBAMDI010000020.1, forward strand.
CTCCTACGGGGGGCGCGCACCAAGAAACCAACCTGGCGCAAGACATACGCCGTAAATGTAGGAGCGGGTTTACCCGCGAAGCAGGCAACGCGGTGCATGGCACCGGCTGCGCCGGTGTTCGCGGGTGAACCCGCTCCTACGGGGAGAGCGCGCGCCAAGAAACCAACCTGTCTCAAGACATGCGCCGTAAATGTAGGAGCGGGTTTACCCGCGAAGCAGGCAACGCGGAACATGGCACCGGCTGCGCCGGTGTTCGCGGGTGAACCCGCCCCTACAAGGTCAACGGGTAGCTGACGATCAGGCGCGTCTGGTCGAAGTCGCTGTTAAAGCTGCGCCGGTTGGTCGCGTTGTTCAGCCGGATGTTGAGGTTCTTCAAAGCCCCGCTCTGGAAGGTGTAGTTCACCTCGGCATCGCGCTCCCACTCCTTGCCATTGCTGCCCGCCGCCGTGGTGGCGTTCTCGCCATGCCCGTACCGCACCATGGCCAGCAGCCCTGGCACACCGAGCGCGGCGAAGTTGTAGTCGTAACGAACTTGCCACGAACGCTCGTCAGCATTACTGAAGTTACCGTTGAACATGTCGTTGCCCAGGGTTCGCCCACTGCTGCCGTAAACCGACATCCACTGACTGTCGCCACTGACCTTTTGCAACCCCAGGTACAGCGTGTGGCCACTGTGCGAAGCTGACAGCAAGGCGTAACCGGTGCGGCTCTGGATGTCGCCGATGCGCGCCTGTCCGTCATCCCGGTCGATGAAGTAGCCAAGGTTGGCTCCCAACGTCCACTCCCCTACCCGCTGACTGTGCAGCAGGTTGAAGTAGCTTTGCTGGTAGATGTCCTCCAACTGCGAGTGCCAGGCGCCGATCAGTGTTCGCTGCTGGTTGAAGCGGTACTCGGCGCCGGCGTAGTTGAAGCCGTCCGAGGTGACCCCGGGCGCGGCCCAGGCAGATAGATCCTGCATGTCCGAAGAGTGGCGCAGGCTCACCTCGCGGTACTGGCCGGCCTGCAGGCTCAGGCCTTCGATTTCCCGCGAGTCGAGCATGGCACCACGGAAGGTCTGCGGCAGCAGGCGGCCATCGTCGTAACGCAACAGCGGAATATCCGGCAACAACTCCCCCACCTTCAGCTCGGTCGCGGACATACGCAGCTTCGCCGCCAGCCCGGCCCGACCGTAGTCGTCGGCCGCTCGCCCGTCATCGTGCACCGGCAACAGTTCTGAGCCGCTGGTACCGCCGCCGCTGTCCAGCTTCACGCCGAACATGGCGATACCGTCCAGGCCAAAACCGATCAGCCCCGGGGTGTAGCCAGAGCTGAACTTGAAGATGAAACCCTGGGCCCACTCTTCAACCTTGCCCTTGGCGGCCCCCGGGTCGCGGAAATCGCGGTTGAAGTAGTAGTTGCGCAATGTCAGCCCACCCTTGGCATCTTCCAAGAAGCCCCCCTCTTGCGCCCAGGCCGGCAAACCAAGGCCAAACGCCAGCGAAACTGCCAGGACCGAACGGGCCAGCGTGCAGGTTGTGTCCATCATTATTATTGTTCTCCACGTTCAATAGGCGCAGCAGACCGCCCCAGGCCAGCATGACCCGGAGCAGTAAGTTGCATTCAGATACCCGGCCAGGCCGGGTTGCACTCAGTGGCTCAGTGCATCAGCAGGCAAGGCAGACGCAGGCTTGGCCGTTGGGCGCAACAGCAGCAGGCAACCTGCGGCAAGCACGAACACGCTGGCGAACACGCCATAAAGATGCAGGGGTTGCCAGCCACCATCGAGCAGCACGCCAGCCACGGTCGGCGACAGGATCGCGCCCATGCGGCCGATGCCGATCCCCCAACCCACACCGGTGGCGCGTACCGATGCGTCATAGACCACCGGCGACAAGGCATACAGCCCAGCCACGCAGCCGTTGGAAAACAGCCCGATCAGCAGGCCCAACGCCAGCGCCGCAGTGACCGAGGCACCATTGGCCACGAACAGCACCAGCAGCGCGGCGGTGATGAGCATGAACAACGCCAGCACGCGAGTCAGTGGCCAGCGCGAAGCCAGGCCGCCGATCAGCGCCGCGCCAACGATGCCGCCCACGCTCAACAGCACGCCGCCGGTGATGCCTTGCTGGGCCGACAAGCCGGCGGCCACCAACAGTTTCGGCGTCCAGCTCATGACGAAGTAGAAGCCGAACATGACCAGGAAGAACAGCAACCAGATCACCAGCGTGGTGCGACGCATGGCCGGCGCCAGCAGCTGCCTGAACCCGGTTTTGGCACCCTCTGCCCTTGCGGCAACAGCCGGCAGTTGCGCCAATGCCGGCTGGCCGAGGCGCACGGCCAGGCGGTTGACCCGGGCCAGAGCATTGGCCGGCCGGCGTGCCAGCAGAAAGTCCAGCGACTCTGGCAACCACAGCAGTACCAGCGGGATCACCAGTACGGTGACGATGCCGCCAAACAGAAATACCGAGCGCCAGCCCCAATGCCCCAGCAGCCATACCGCCAGCAAACCGCCCAGGGTCGCACCCAGCGCATAGCCAGTGGACTGCAGGCTCACCGCCAAGCCGCGCCAGCGTTTGCTGGCATATTCACTGGCAATCACATTGCTGCTGGCCAGGATGCCACCGATGCCCAGCCCGGTCAGGCCACGCAGCAGCGCCAGTTGCAACGGGCTCTGGCTCAGTGCCGAGAGCAGCATGCCGATACCGGACAGCGCCAGGCACAGCAGGATCAGCGGGCGTCGGCCAAAACGGTCAGCCCACGGCGCGATAAACAGTGACCCGGCCGCCATACCGAACAAGCCGGCACTGAGCAGAAGCCCTACCTGCGCCCCGTTCAGGTTCCACTCGGCAGACACCGAGGCAGCGGTGAAGGCCATGACCAGCACGTCGAAGCCATCGATCATGTTGAGGATGATGCAAATACCAATGGCCAGGCACTGAAAGCGACCCATCGGGTCGTTGTCCAGACGTTGCTTGAGATCGGTATTCATGGGGTCACCTGCCGGCCAGGCTTGGCCAAAGGCGAGAGGAACGATGCGCACGCGCAGGCGCAACGGGAGGAACCCTGACGGTTCAGTGCCGCTGGATAGCCATTCATGACTGGACCCTTTTTGTAATTGTTATCGCATACGGCAGGAGGGCTCCGGCCGTTGTCAGGCGCTAATCAACCAGATAATGGATCCACAGACAACGTGACGAAAGCACCGCCTAACGATCAGGCGCGACCAATTTCAGTTCATTGCTAGGAAAAGTCATATTTTTATAAATAAATTCAATAGCTTATAAATTTACAACCAACGAAACTTGATGTTCGGTTACCGAACAGAATCGATTTGTGGATCCACAAATCATCAAAAACCACCCCTGACTCGCCATCATGACTCCGCAATGAACAAATCTTCATATTCCCCCTCAGCGCCCTGATCATGGGGCACACAGCCGATGCCAGCCAGCGGGCAGCCGGGGCTCGTCTTGAGGGTACGGTACGGGTTGCGTAGCATCCGCGGCCCGATCGCGCGCGTATTGCCACCCCTCAGGATCGATTCACAGATGCCGCAACCCATCCCGCTAAAGGACCACGAAAAGGAAAAGCACCTGGTCAACCGTCGGCTTCTGGCCTGCGCTGCCATGGTGTTCAGCCTGTGTGCCGTCCTGGTGGGCCGGCTCTATGTACTGCAAGTGCTGCAGCACGACCAACAAACGGCCGTGTCGGAAAACAACCGCGTGCACGTGCTGCCCATTGCCCCCGAACGCGGGCTGATCTACGACCGCAACGGCGTGGTACTGGCCGACAACAAGCCCAGCTTCGACCTGACCATGACCCGCGAGCGGGCCGGCGGCGACTCGGCCAAGGTGCTCGACACCCTGACGCAGGTGCTGGGCCTGACCGAAGACGACCGTAAGCAGTTCGACAAGGACCTGCGCCGTGGCCGCAAACCGTTCGAGCCCGTAACCCTTATGGTGGGCTTGAGCGAGGAGCAGATCGCCCTGGTAGCGGTGAACCAGTTCCGCCTGCCGGGCCTGGAGGTGGAGCCGCAGTTCATCCGCGAGTACCCACTGGCCGGGCATTTCGCGCATTCAGTGGGCTATGTGGGGCGCATCAACGAGAAAGAAGCCAAGACGCTCGACAGCACTGAGTACCGCGGCACCCAATCGATTGGCAAGACCGGCATCGAGCGCTTCTACGAAAGCCAGCTGCATGGCCACGTGGGCTACGAAGAGGTCGAGACCAACGCTCAGGGGCGGGTGATGCGCGTGCTCAACCACAAGGACCCGACCCCTGGGCAGGATATAGTCCTCACCCTGGACGCCCATTTGCAGATAGCCGCAGAAAAAGCGCTGGGTGACCGCCGTGGCTCGGTGGTGGTGCTGGACCCGGCCAATGGTGACGTACTGGCGATGGTCAGCAACCCCAGCTTCGATCCCAACCTGTTCGTCAAGGGCATCAGCTTCAAGCAGTATGCTGCGCTGCGCGACTCCATCGACCGCCCACTGTTCAACCGCGTCCTGCGCGGCCTGTATGCGCCCGGCTCGACCGTGAAGCCTGAAGTGGCCATCGCTGGCCTCGACAGCGGGGTGATCACCCCTGCCAGCCGGGTGTTCGACCCGGGCTACTACGAACTGCCCAACTATGACCACAAGTACCGCAACTGGAACCGCAGCGGCGACGGCTGGGTGGACATGTACACCGCCATCATGCGTTCCAACGACACCTACTTCTACGACCTGGCGCACAAGTTGGGCATCGACCGGCTGCACGACTACATGGCCGAGTTCGGCCTGGGCCAGAAGGTGTCGCTGGACATGTTCGAAGAAGCCTCCGGGCTGATGCCCTCGGCCGAGTGGAAGCGCGCCACACGACGCCAGGCCTGGTTCCCGGGCGAGACGCTGATCCTTGGCATTGGCCAGGGTTACATGCAGGTCACCCCCCTGCAGCTGGCCCAGGCCACCAGCCTGCTGGCAAGCAAGGGCGTGTGGCACCGCCCGCACCTGGCCATGACCGTGGGCGGCGATACGCCGATCGACCCAAACCCCATGCCCGACATCGTGCTGCACGACAAGCATGCCTGGGACCAGGTCAGCCAGGGCATGCAGATGGTCATGCACGACCCGCGCGGTATTGCCCGCGCCGCGGCCGCCGGTGCCCAGTACCGAATTGCAGGCAAAAGTGGTACCGCGCAGGTGGTGGCGATCAAGCAGGGTGAGCGTTACAACCGCAACAAGACCCTCGAGCGCCACCGCGACAACGCCCTGTTTGTCGGCTTTGCTCCGGCTGAGCACCCCAGTGTGGTGGTGGCGGTAATGATCGAGAACGGTGAGGCTGGAGGCCGGGTCGCAGGGCCGGTGGTGCGGGAGGTGATGGATGCTTATCTGCTGGATGAGCAAGGGCACCTGAAGCCGGAGTATGCGGGCGGCGCACCCACTCGGGGTGTGCCACACACATGATTTCGCCGGGCCGCCGTGGTGGCGGTTTTAGCCGCGAATGGGTCAGGATGCCGTGCGCGGCATCAGCTCATACGGGTGTTTCCACCCCGGCAGCGCCTGGATACGGGCTTTCCAGGCCTCGATGTGCGTGAACGCTGCCAACGGGATACCGGTGTCTTCCGGCATGAACACATACCCGGCCAACGACAGGTCGGCGATGGTCAACCGGCCACCGACCATGAATGGCGTCTTCGCCAGGTGCGCGTCGACAATACGGTAAGCCGCCGTGGCACGCTCGCGCAGGAACCGCGTCACATCGGTTTCGCCGGTGTTCTTCAGGCAGAACAGAAAGCGCAGCGCAGCGTAATAGCTGGTGAACTTATGGTTGTCGAACAGCATCCAGCGCCAGATCTCACGCTTTTCATCTTCATCGCGAGGCCCGAACTGGCCGGTCTGTTCGGCAAGGTATTCGAGGATCAGCGCAGACTGGGTGATGCGCTTGCCAGCGTGTTCCATCACCGGCACCTCGCCCTGCTCGTTCACCTCATCGCGCCAGGTTTGCTCACGCGTCTGGCCATGGAAGAAGTCGACGAACACCGGCTGCCAGTTCTGGCCGGTGAGTTCAAGCATGAGCGCAGCCTTGTAGGCGTTACCGGATTCGGCGAAGCAGTGCAGCTTGTAGTCGGACATGGGCGAACCTTCAGTTTCCTTTGAATGATCGGCAGGGCCCTCTGCGGATTTGCCCGCGAAGCACCATCCACCCAAGCAAATCACGCGCGTCCCGACGCGGTCAATCCATGACACGCTCCGTCGCCAGCTTGCAAACCGCCAGTTCAGCCACATCGTCAGCGGCAGGTGCACCTTATCCCCGACACCCTCCAGCCAGGATAAGGGAACTACCCCAACGCCTCCGCCGTCTTAGACACTGAGTGGTTTATTTCCCTGTGCTTCACGTTACTGGAGAACACGACATGCGCCACCTACTCCTCGCCCCTGCGCTGCTGCTCCTGATGCCTGCCGGTGCTGCCCTGGCCCGCGTCGATGCGGGCGACGTCGCCACCTCGGCCGGTATCTCCGCTTCGCTGTATTCGACCTTCAAGGACGACAAACGGATCATCCCGGCCCGTGACGAACTTTCAGCGTTCGTCGCCAGCGGCGGTGCCATCCGCGGCGCCTATGTGGAGTCGGCGCTTGAACAGGCCCGCAAGGACCATCCAGGGCTGCAGGCCAATGATGAAGAGCTGGCCCGGGCCATCCTGTCGCAAGATGACCCTGTGGCTGACCATTGAGTAGACCTTTACCGGCCCTCTCGCGGCGCCCAGACGCGAGAGGGCCGCTACAGGGCCGCTTCACCCCCAGCCATCCATACGCATGGTCGCCCTGACCAGGCGCTGCTCTTCCTGCTCGATCTCCCGCAAACTGTCGCGTATGCCGTTGATATGCTCACGTGCCGCCCGCTGCGCCTGCTCGGGCAGTTGCTCCATGACCGCGCGATACAAGCGCGCATGCTGCCGATCAATCTGGCGTTTCTGCGCTGGCCGGCAATACAGGTTGTTGACCGAAGCAAACACAGTGCTCAACGTCAGGTCACTGAGCGATTGCAGGGTATGCACCAGCACCGGGTTATGCGACGCCTCACTGATCGCCCGGTGAAAGGCATGGTCACGGCGGGCATGCTCACGGGCATCGAGCGCCTGCGCAGCCTCGTGCGCAGCCAGCATTTCTTCGTAGCGCCGACGGATCAGCAGGCGGTCGACGTCGGTAGCCCGCAACGCCGCCAGCCGCGCCGACTCAGCCTCCAGCAACGCCCGGACCTCCAGCAGGTCGAACAGCGTGCGCGGTTGCGAACTGAACAGGTGCATCAAAGGCGTAGCACCCGCCTGCCCGGTGAGATCGGCGACGAACGAACCCCGCCCCTGTTCGGTGTCGATGATGCCGCGCCCACGCAGAACGCGCAGGCCCTCGCGCAAGGCCGAACGTGAACAGCCAAGCTTTTCCACCAGCCGCCGCTCCGACGGCAGTGCCTGGCCCACCTTGAGCACGCCTTCGACGATAAGCCGCTCGACCCGTTCGGCCACCTGGTCGGCGACCTTGGCCTTGCCTTCAGTACCCACTGCGCACACTCCTGCTGGTAGGACCACTTTGACTTATAGCGCCAATCTAGCCAGACAGAACCGTGAATAGACAGTACTGCCCGAAGAAACTGGTAGGACCAGTCAACATCTCACTCGACCCCGAACGCTAGCACGCGCACGCTGCATCGGTGACCGCTTCGCCAACAACAACAAAAACCGTTGCGAGTGAGCCAATGAATATCCTGTACGACGAACGCGTCGATGGCGCGCTGCCCAACGTGGACCTGGCCGCCCTGTTGCAGGCGCTGCGCGATGCACTGCCGGACCTTGAAATCCTGCACCGCGACGAAGACCTCAAACCGTACGAATGCGACGGCCTGTCGGCCTACCGCACCGTGCCACTGCTGGTGGTACTGCCCGAGCGCCTGGAACAGGTGCAGACGCTGCTGAAGCTTTGCCACCAGCGCGGCGTACCGGTGGTTGCGCGTGGCGCCGGTACCGGCCTGTCCGGTGGTGCCCTGCCGCTGGCCAAGGGCATCCTGCTGGTGATGGCGCGCTTCAACCGTATCCTCGAGGTCAACCCGCAGGGGCGCTACGCCCGCGTGCAGCCGGGCGTACGCAACCTGGCCATTTCCCAGGCCGCCGCACCCCATGGCATGTACTACGCACCAGACCCTTCCTCGCAAATTGCCTGCTCAATCGGTGGCAATGTCGCCGAAAACGCCGGTGGCGTGCACTGCCTCAAGTACGGCCTGACCGTACACAATGTGCTCAAGGTGGACATCCTTACGGTCGAGGGCGAACGCCTGAGCCTGGGCAGCGATGCCCTGGACAGCCCCGGCTTCGACCTGCTGGCATTGTTCACCGGCTCCGAAGGCATGCTCGGTATCGTCACCGAAGTCACCGTCAAGCTGCTGCCCAAGCCCCAGGTGGCGCGGGTGATACTGGCCAGTTTCGACAGCGTCGAGGACGCCGGCCGGGCAGTCGCCGACATCATCGCTGCCGGCATCATTCCTGGCGGCCTGGAGATGATGGACAACCTGGCGATCCGCGCCGCTGAAGACTTCATCCATGCCGGCTACCCGGTGGACGCGGCGGCGATCCTGCTGTGCGAACTGGATGGCGTGGAAGCCGATGTTCACGACGACTGCGCGCGCGTCGCCGCCGTGCTGACGCAAGCCGGGGCCCGCGAGGTGCGCCTGGCCTGCGACGAAGCCGAGCGCGTTCGCTTCTGGGCCGGGCGCAAGAACGCCTTCCCGGCCGTGGGGCGCATCTCCCCGGACTACTACTGCATGGACGGCACTATTCCGCGCCGCGAGTTACCACGGGTGCTCAAGGGCATCAGCGACCTGTCCGCAGAGTATGGACTGCGGGTGGCCAACGTGTTCCATGCCGGCGACGGCAACATGCACCCGTTGATCCTGTTCGATGCCAACCTGCCCGGCGAGCTGGAGCGTGCCGAAGCGATCGGCGGCAAGATTCTGGAGCTGTGTGTGAAAGTGGGCGGCAGCATCACCGGTGAACACGGCGTGGGGCGCGAGAAGATCAACCAGATGTGCGCGCAGTTCAACAGCGACGAAATTACCCTGTTCCACGCGGTGAAGGCCGCCTTCGACCCCCAGGGCCTGCTCAACCCCGGCAAGAACATTCCCACCCTGCACCGCTGCGCCGAATTCGGCGCCCTGCACGTGCACCAGGGGCAACTGCCCTTCCCCGAGCTGGAGCGCTTCTGATGAGCATGGACCGCGACATGAGCCAGACGCTGTTGGAGCAGGTCAACCAGGCGCTGAACGAAGGTACGCCGCTGCGCATCCAGGGCAGCAACAGCAAAGCCATGCTCGGCAACCCGGTGGCGGGCCAAGTACTCGACACCCGCAAGCACCGCGGCATCGTCAGCTACGACCCTACCGAGCTGGTACTCACGGCCCGCGCCGGTACCCCCCTGCGCGAGATCGAGGCAGCCCTGCATGAGGCCGGCCAGATGCTGCCCTGCGAACCACCCCACCTGGGCCCCGAGGCCACCTTGGGCGGCATGGTCGCGGCCGGGTTGTCTGGCCCGCGACGGCCGTGGGCCGGGTCGGTGCGCGACTTTGTACTCGGTACACGGGTAATCACTGGCCACGGCAAGCTGCTGCGCTTTGGTGGCGAGGTGATGAAGAACGTCGCCGGCTACGATGTGTCACGCCTGATGGCGGGCAGCTTCGGATGCCTGGGGCTGCTGACCGAGGTTTCGCTGAAAGTGCTGCCACGGCCTCGCCTGTGCCTGAGCCTGCGCCTGGCGATGGGCCGCAATGAAGCGCTGGCCGAGCTGGCCGAATGGGGTCAGCAACCGCTGCCGATCAGCGCCGCCTGCCATGAAGGCGAAACGCTGTACCTGCGCCTGGAAGGCGGCGAAGGGTCGGTGCAGTCGGCACGCCAGCGGCTGGGGGGCGATACACTCGATAACCGCTTCTGGAGCGACCTGCGCGAACAGCGCCTGGCGTTCTTTGCCGACGCCGCCCCCCTGTGGCGCCTGTCCGTACCCACCGTCACCGGCGAGCTGGACCTGCCCGGCCAGCAACTGATCGACTGGGGGGGTGCCCAGCGCTGGCTCAAGACCTGCGCGTCGGCGCAGGCCATTCGCGATCAGGTGGCCAGGGTGGGCGGCCACGCCACCTGCTACGCCCCCGGTGCAGCCAGCAGCCCGCCGCTGCCGGTTGCACTGATGCGCTATCACCGCGCCCTCAAGCAGCAGCTCGATCCCCAGGGGGTGTTCAACCCTGGTCGCCTGTACCCGGACCTGTGAGGCCAGCCCATGCAAACCAACCTTAGCGAAACATCGCGCCGCCTGGCCCGCGCCGACGAAGCCGAGCGCATCCTGCGCACCTGCGTACATTGCGGTTTCTGCACCGCCACCTGCCCCACTTACCAGTTGCTGGGCGACGAACTGGACGGCCCGCGCGGGCGCATCTACCTGATCAAGCAGATGCTCGAAGGCGAGCCGGTCACCGCCAGCACCCAATTGCACCTGGACCGCTGCCTGACCTGCCGCAACTGCGAAACCACCTGCCCATCCGGGGTGAAGTACCACGATCTGCTGGACATCGGCCGCGCAGTGGTCGAGCAGCAGGTGCCACGCCCGCTCGGCCAGCGCCTGTTGCGCCTGGGCCTGCGTGCGGTGGTGCCGCGCCCGGCACTGTTCAAGGCCCTGACCCGCAGCGGCCAGGTGCTGCGCCCGCTGCTACCGGCCTCAGTCAAACGCAAGTTGCCGGCGCAGGTCACCACACCCGGCCAGCGTCCGGCAGTGCGCCATGCACGCCGGGTACTGATGCTGGAAGGCTGCGTGCAGCCGGCCCTGTCACCCAATACCAATGCCGCTGCTGCGCGGCTGCTCGACCGCCTGGGCATCAGTGTGCAACCGGTCCGGCAGGCCGGATGCTGTGGCGCGGTGGACTATCACCTGAATGCCCAGGAGCAAGGCCTGCAGCGGGCGCGGCGCAATATCGACGCCTGGTGGCCCGCCATCGAAGCGGGTGCCGAGGCTATCGTGCAGACCGCCAGCGGCTGCGGTGCGTTTGTCCGCGACTATGGCCACCTGCTGGAAAAAGACCCCCATTACGCTACCAAGGCCGCCCGGGTCAGCGCCCTTTCCCGCGATCTGGTGGAAATCCTGCGCGATGAGCCGATCGAACAATTGGCCTTGTGCGCCGAACAGCGCCTGGCCTTCCACTGCCCATGCACCCTGCAGCACGCCCTGAAACTGGGCGGCGCGGTGGAAGCGTTGCTGACGCGGCTTGGCTTTACCCTGACCTCGGTGCCCGATGGCCACCTGTGCTGCGGCTCGGCGGGGACCTATTCGCTGACCCAGCCAGAACTGTCACTGCAACTTCGCGACAATCGTCTGAATGCGCTGGAAAGCGGTAAACCGCACCTCATTGCCACAGCCAACATAGGCTGCCAGGCCCACCTCGACGGAGCTGGACGCACGCCCGTGCGCCACTGGGTCGAAATCGTCGAAGCAGCCTTGAACCCGGAGCCCGCCCATGCTTAGCAAGTTCGTTATCGGCCAGACCGAAATCGCCCGCGTACTGACCGCCGCCCGCCAGGAAGCCCAGGCCCGACAATGGAGCGTGACCATCGTCGTGGTCGACGACGGCGGCCACCCGCTGGCCCTGGAACGCCTGGACGGCTGCGCACCGGCCAGTGCCTACATCGCGATGGAAAAGGCCCGCACCGCCGCACTGGGGCGCAAAGAGACGCGGGATTATGAAGACATGGTCAATGGTGGCCGTACGGCATTCGTGACCGCCCCCCTGCTGACCAGCCTTGAAGGTGGCGTGCCGCTGCGGGTGGAAGGCCAGGTGGTGGGCGCCATTGGTGTATCCGGCGTCAAATCCGAACAGGATGCCCAGGTGGCCAAGGCGGGGGCTGCTGCCTTGTAGACCCTGAGGTTCGACCACCTCCCAGCATCTTAAGACGTTTCCTACGCCGCCCTCAGAAGCGCCCTACTTGCTGCCTCTGCCCACAGAAAACATGATCGGCACTGGAGGACACAAGGTCGCGATCCAGAGGAGGCTCCGCATGCACCCGTACGCCCGCCCCATCGCCGAACTGCGCAGCAGCCTGCGCGAAATGCTGGCCCATGACATGACCAACCCCGACAACGACCCGCACTTGTCGGGGGTCATGTTCTTCTGCGCCACCGATGAACACTCCCGGCAATTGATCGAACGCATCGAGTTGCTGGCCAGCGAGGTGTTCTTCGACGCGAACGGGCGGGCCATTTCAGAGCATATGAAAGCTTCGACGGTTGAAGGCGTGCGCATCAAGCGCAACCGCAACGCGCCGGAAGACGAAACCATGATACGCATTGCCCTGGCAGAAAAAGGCTATATCACCGTCAGCACCGCTCGGCTCTGAGCGGTTGGCTCGGCCTCTTCGTAGCCTGTGACAAGCACCTGAGTCGCAGCCAATCCGCTATCCTGAGCAATCCTCCGCTCCGGATCCGCCCATGGAACTGCACATTCGCCTGGAGGGCCGCAAAGGCCTGGCCGATCAGCTTTACCAGCAACTGCGCGACGGTATCGATAGCGGCCACCTGGCCGCCGGCTCCCAACTGCCGCCTACCCGTCTGCTGGCTGAACAACTGGGCGTATCGCGCAAGACTGTGGCCGAGGCCTATTCGCGGCTGACCTACGATAACCTGCTCAGCGGCGTGGTCGGCCGTGGCACATTCGTCACCCCACGCCATCCGCTGCGCAGTAGCGAATCAGCTACCCTCCCCCTGGCCGGTGCCGCCTCCCTCGAGCGCTGGCAGCAGCGCGCCACCGTGCTCAGCCAACGCCAGTTGCAGGCGCCATCGCGCTATGACTTCGTCGGGGGTGCTTCGAGCAAGGCACAGTTCCCGTTCGACCAGTGGCGCAGTTGCCTGAACTACGCCCTGCGCCGTAGCCAGCGCCACCCCGAGCGACAATTCCCGGCCCAGGGCTTGCCGGAACTGCGCGAAGCCATTGCCCACCACATCGCCTACTCGCGCGGGGTGCACTGCAGCGCAGCCGACCTGCTGGTGTGCAACGGCGCCCAGCAGGCGCTGGACCTGATCGCCCGGGTACTGGTCGAACCGGGCAGCCAGGTGGCCATGGAAGATCCTGGCTACCCGCCGGCACGGCAATTGTTCCTGGCCCTGGGGGCACGCCTGCAATCGGTGCCGGTGGACGATGAGGGCCTGTGCGTGGAACAGATCGCCGACGGCACCCGGCTGATCTACGTAACACCCTCGCACCAGTTCCCGCTGGGCATGCCGATGAGCGAGCCACGCCGGCATGCCCTGCTTGCGCGGGCCGCCGAGCTGGGTGCACTGATCATCGAAGACGACTACGACTGTGAGTTCCGCTACCACGGGCCAGCCTCGGACGCGCTGCAGCGTCTGGACCGGCATGGGCTGGTCGCCTACGTCGGGACCTTCTCCAAGACCTTGCTGCCCGAGCTGCGCCTGGGCTATGCCGTATTACCGCCTGCCGTACTGCAGGCCGCTTGCGTGGCCAAGCACCTCAGCGACTGGCACAGCCCAACCCTCCTGCAGTGGGCGCTGGCGCGCTTCCTTGGCGAAGGCCACCTGAACAAGCACATCCGCCGCTGCCACGAGGTCTACAGCGCACGCCGCGAGCGCATCCTGGCGCGCCTGGGCGGCGATCTGGCACCGTGGTTCAGCGCCATCCCCGCCAGCGCAGGCTTCCACCTCAGTGCCTTGGCCAAACCCGGGGTGGATGTGGAGTTGTTGGCCAACCTCGCGCGCAAGGTAGAGGTAGGCCTGTATTCCCTGGCACCCTTCTTCAGCGAGGCACCGGTACGGCCGGGGCTATTGATGGGCTTCGGCGCCATCGAACTGCTGGATATCGACCCGGCGCTGGACCGGGTACGCGATACCCTGCAACGCCTCAGTTGACCGGTGCGGCCTTGCCGGTGGCGGCCGGCCGGGCGATAGCCGCCGCATAGCTGCGCGGGTTGAAGCACGCGGTCACCAGCAGCATTGCCATCACGGTCACGGTCAACAGCGTCCACGAAGCCTGGAAGTCGCCACTGACATCCCGCAGCCAACCCGTGATATACGGCACGATGCCGGTGATGATGAAGCCGATACCCTGTACGAACGCCGCCAGGCTGCCGGCTTCGGCAGGCGTTTTCAGGTGTTCCAGGGTCAACGTCAGGCACTGGCTGAAGCAGGCACCCAAGCCAAAGCCGATCATGGCGACCCAAAGCCCGGAAGCCGCCGCAGGTACCAGCAAAAGCCCCAGGAAGCCCGCCAGCTGGATCGCCAGCGCCAGCCACAAACCCGGGCGCCTGTCTGCCCAACGTCGCAGCAGCAGCGGCAGGCCGAGCGCACCGAGCACCTGGAAGACGGTCATCAGGCCCACCAGGTCGGCACCGCCCTGAGCGCTGCCGCCATGCTCGATGTGGTAAGCCGGCAACCAGGCCACCATGCTGGTGTAGCCGCCGTTGATCAGCCCGAAGTACAGGGCCAGCAACCACGCCCGGCGGCTGCCGAACCAGTGCCCGCCCGTGACCGTTCCCAGCTTCGGCGCCTCCTGCCTTGGCCGCAGCACGGCCCAGGCCAGCACCGCCAGCACGGCCGGGACCGCCCATACGCCCAGGCCCGCCTGCCAGTAGCCGAAATGGCCGCTGATGTGTGGCCCGAGTACTGCAGCCAGGCCGCCGCCGCTCATCAGCGCTGCCGAGTACAGCCCCATCGCCCCGGCCAGACGCCCGGGGAACCAGCGGTTGACCAGCCCCGGCATCATGCCCTGCACCACCGCCACGCCCAGGCCGGCGACCAGCGCACTGGCGATCAGCGCCCAGGCACTGTCCAGCTGCAGGCGCCACAGGCAGGCCAGGGCAATCGCGGCCAGGCCCCCCAGCATGCCGCCATGCTCGCTGACCCAGCGTCGCAGCCACGGTTGCAACAGGGGCACCAGGCCCATGCACAGCACCGGTAGCGCCGTCAGCAAGGCCGCCTGCTGGTAACCCAGGCCGGTGCTGGCGCGCATGGGTTCGAGTAACGGGCCGATACTGGTCAGGATCGGCCGCAGGTTCAACGCCAGCAGGATCACCAGCAACAGGTTCAGTACAGCGCTCATTGTGAGTCGGTTCTCTTGTAACAGGAACTGGCCATTATCCCGGCTCGGCTGGCCTGGCAGAAATGAAGAGATTGGATGCAGGTCAGTGGCCACCTGAATGGACGATTGGCCTCCCGCTTATGCGCAAAATTGGCTATCGGGGTGGCCAATGAGCGGCGCTACAGTAGCGCCATGTCCACCCCACACTTCTGGAGACTGCCATGCACAACCGTATCGAATGGGCCAAACACGCGCCGCAAGCCTACAAAGCCATGGTCGGCCTGGAGCAGGCGCTGGCCAACAGCGGCCTTGAACACTCGCTGCTGGAGCTGATACGCCTGCGCGCTTCGCAGATCAACGGCTGCGCCTACTGCGTCAACCTTCACGCCAACGATGCGCGCAAGGCGGGTGAGACCGAAGCACGCCTGCAGACCTTGTGCGTGTGGCAGGACACCAGCTATTTCACGCCGCGTGAACGTGCTGCCCTGGCCTGGGTCGAGAGCCTGACCCGCTTGCCTGAACGGGGTGCGCCGCAAGAGCAATATGAAGCCCTGCAGGAACACTTCGAGCCGGGCGAGGTGGCCAACCTGACCTTGGCAATTGCCACCATCAATGCCTGGAACCGGTTCGGCGTCGGCTTTGCCATGGTGCCGGCCTGATCCTTTCGGGTGGCCTGTGCTGGCCTATTCGCGGGCAAGCCCGCTCCTACAATTCTGTGCGTGCCCTGTAGGAGCGGGTTTACCCGCGAACACCGGCAGAGCCGGTGCCATCCACCGCGGTGGTTTCTTCGCGGGCATGCCCGCTCCTACAGGTAGAACGCAGGCCGGCCAGCCGCGCCCGGTAGCTCCCTGGGCTCTGCCCGGTCCATTTCTTGAACGCCCGGTGGAACGCACTCGGTTCCTGAAACCCCGCCTGCTCGGCAATTTCGGCAATGCTCAACGCACCGTCGCGCAGCCGTTCGAAGGCCATGGCCCGGCGCACTTCATCCTTGATCTGCTGGTACGAACGCCCCTCCCGCTCCAACTGCCGGCGAAAGGTACTGGCACTGATACCTTGTTGCTGCGCCAGTGCGGCCAATGTCGGCCACTGTCCATAGCGCAATGCCCGCAGGTGCCGATACACCTCAGCCACCAGCCCGTTCTGATTGCGAAAGCGGATCACCAGCCCCTGAGGTGCACTGCGCAAAAAGGTCTTCAGGGCTGCCCGGTCCTGCACCACCGGCAGGCGCAGGTAAGCGCTGTCGAACTCCACCTCGGTGCGTCCGCTGCCCAGGCGCAGGTCCGGGCCCCACAGCAGCAAGTCGTCCTCCTGGGCCGGGCGCGACACCGCGAGCTCCGTGCGGTCGATGGCAATCCGCCGCCCGGCCAGCCAGCACAGCATGCCGATCATCAGCACCAGGTAGGTTTCCTCGGCATAGACCCGGGTCAAGGGGTCGGCAATGTTCGACTGCACGCTGATCACCGCCCGCCCGCCACGTACCGTCAGGCTGCCACGCAGGTCACGCAGGAACAGGCCGAAGCCCCCCATGCACTGGCGCAAGGCCTTTTCCAGGTTCGGCTCGAGGATCAACCCCCGGCAGATCAGGGCAAAACTGCCCAGCGGCATGCCATGGCTGTCGAGGCGAAAGAACTCATCGTCCAGGCGCTGGATCAACGCCAGCCACAGCTGGGCGAACGCCTTGGCCGGCACCCGCGCCTGCGGCTGATCGAGCAGCTGCGGGGCGATGCCCACCGCACGCAGCTGGGCATCACGCTCGGCGGGGGTGTCGCGCAGGGCGTGGAGCATGGCGTTGAGGAAGTACACGGCGACTGAATCGCTTTCGCGCATGGCGGTTTTCGCTGTCTATGCTGAGTGGCAAAAAGTGCCAGGTTGTTTGAACAGATTCGGCATAGGCTGCAACAGAGCCTTTGCCTAGACTCGAACCCACTTCGGGGCCGCCAACCATTCTCGCAGAGCCTGGCCCGGTCCCGCCACGCCTTCGCAATCGGAGCCCTTATGAGCAGCGCAGAAATCTACGTCGTCAGTGCCGTCCGTTCAGCCATTGGTGGCTTTGGCGGTTCCCTCAAGGACCTGCCGCTGGCCGACCTGGCCAGCGCCGTGACCCGCGCCGCCATCGAGCGTTCGGGCCTGGCCGCCGAGCAAGTCGGCCACCTGGTGATGGGCACGGTAATCCCCACCGAACCGCGTGACGCCTACCTGGCACGGGTAGCGGCAATGAACGCTGGCATCCCCAAGGAAACGCCGGCATTCAACGTCAACCGCCTGTGCGGGTCTGGCCTGCAGGCTATTGTCTCTGCGGCCCAGGGCCTGTTGCTGGGCGACACCGATGTGGCCGTCGCGGCCGGCGCCGAGTCCATGAGCCGTGGCCCTTACCTGCTGCCACAAGCGCGCTGGGGTGCACGCATGGGTGACCTGCAAGGCATCGACTATACCGTCGGCGTGCTGCAGGACCCGTTCCAGCACTTCCACATGGGCATCACCGCCGAGAACGTTTCGGCCAAGTACGGCATTACCCGCGAAATGCAGGACGAACTGGCACTGACCAGCCAGCGCCGCGCCGCTCGTGCGATTGCCGAGGGCCGCTTCGCCAGCCAGATCGTTGCGCTGGAGCTGAAAACCCGCAAGGGCAGCGTGCAGTTCAGTGTCGACGAGCATGTGCGTGCTGATGTAACCGCCGAGCAACTGGCCGGTATGAAGCCGGTATTCAAGAAAGACGGTACCGTCACCGCCGGCAACGCCAGCGGTATCAACGATGGCGCCGCCGGCCTGGTGTTGGCCACCGGTGACGCGGTGCGCCGCCTGGGCCTGAAGCCACTGGCACGCCTGGTGGGCTACGCCCACGCCGGGGTGGAGCCCGAACTGATGGGCCTGGGGCCGATCCCGGCCACCCGCAAAGTGCTGGAAAAAACCGGCCTGAACCTGCAAGACCTGGATGTGATCGAGTCCAACGAGGCCTTCGCCGCCCAGGCCTGCGCCGTGGCCCGCGAGCTGGGCTTCGACCCGGAAAAGGTCAACCCCAACGGTTCGGGCATTTCCCTGGGCCACCCGGTGGGTGCCACCGGTGCAATCATCGCCACCAAGGCCATCCATGAGCTGCAGCGCATCCAGGGCCGCTACGCGCTGGCCACGATGTGTATCGGCGGTGGCCAAGGCATCGCCGTCGTGTTCGAGCGCGTCTGAGGGAGGCTGACACATGAGCATTGAACAGATCGCCGTGATCGGCGCGGGCACCATGGGCAACGGCATTGCCCAGGTGTGCGCCATTGCCGGCTACCAGGTGCTGCTGGTGGATGTTTCCGACGCAGCGCTTGAGCGCGGTGTGGCCACCTTGAGCAAGAACCTCGAGCGCCAGGTCAGCAAGGGCACCCTCGACGCCGACAAAGCCGCAGCCGCCAAAGCCCGCATCCGCACCAGCACCGACTACGCCCAGCTCAGCGCTGCACAGCTGGTGATCGAAGCGGCTACCGAGAACCTGCAGCTCAAGCAGCGCATCCTGCAGCAGGTGGCAGCCAACGTTGCCGCCGACTGCCTGATCGCCACCAACACCTCGTCGCTGTCGGTGACTCAACTGGCTGCCAGCATCGAGCACCCCGAGCGCTTCATTGGTGTGCACTTCTTCAACCCGGTACCGATGATGGCGCTGGTGGAGATCATTCGTGGCCTGCAGACCAGCGACCACACCTACGCCCAAGCGCTGGTGGTGACCGAAAAAGTCGGCAAGACCCCGATCACCGCCGGCAACCGCCCGGGCTTCGTGGTCAACCGCATCCTGGTGCCAATGATCAACGAGGCGATCTTCGTGCGCCAGGAAGGCCTGGCCAGTGCCGAGGACATCGACACCGGCATGCGCTTGGGCTGCAACCAGCCGATCGGCCCGCTGGCCTTGGCCGACCTGATCGGTCTGGACACCCTGCTGGCGATCATGGAGGCCTTCCATGAAGGCTTCAACGACAGCAAGTACCGCCCTGCTCCACTGCTCAAGGAAATGGTCGCGGCCGGCTGGCTGGGGCGCAAGAGCGGTCGTGGTTTCTTCACCTACTGAGGACCAAGCGCCATGCCCCCGGTCAATGCCGCAATGCGCTGTGCCAACTTTGAGGAGCGACGTGACCGGGCCATGGCATTGTTTGCCGAAAAGGGCTTTGGCCAGGTCAGCATGCGCGAGCTGGCGGCCCATGTGGGGCTGACCGCCGGCTCGCTGTACCATCACTTTCCCAGCAAGCAGGACCTGCTGTACGACTTGATCGAAGAGTTGTACGAAGAGCTGCAGGCCACCCTGGACCAGGCCCGCCGGGCCATGGCCCGTGGGGCATCGGCGTTGAGCTGCCTGATTGCTGCGCACTGGCAGCTGCATGCCGAGCGGCCGCTGCAGTTCCGGCTGGCCGAACGGGATTTGTGTTGTTTGAGTGAGGCGCAACAGGCGCACCTGGCCTCGTTGCGCAAGCGCTATGAGGCGGGTTTGCTGCGCCTGATCGCACCGCAAGCAAAACTGCCGGGGCAAGCGTTGGACGCCACAGCGCATGTACTGGCGACGCTTCTCAACCAGCTGCCGGGGTTGCTCAAAGCAATGCCTGAAGAGCAGGGCTTGGAGCTGATGGAAAACTTGCTGGTCGGGGGGATTGAGCGGACGCTGCGATAGCCTGCCAGGGCCTCTGCACGGGCTTGCCCCGCGAAGAGGCCGGATGCCTCAGCGCAACAGCGACTGGATCTGCTCGTGCAAGGTATCCAGGTCAAACGGCTTGGCCAGGATAGGGGCCTTGCGGGTGATCGGGCTGCCAGATTCGAGAATCTCCGCCGGGTAGCCGCTGATGAAAATCACCTTCAGGTCGGGCCGCAGCTTCACCGCGGGCTCGGCAATATCCACCCCCGAGATCCCCCCCGGCAAACGGAAGTCCGTCACCATCAGGTCCAGGTGCGGTTTGCTGGCCAGGATGGCAAACGCCTGCTCGCCATCCTCAGCCACCAGGACGTGGTACCCCTCACCCGCCAGGTAGTCGCGCAAAATCATGCGAATCGCCGGTTCATCCTCGACGACCAGAACCACATCTTGTGCATCTTCACTCATGTTAACGCCTTGAAATACTTACAGTTGGCCATCAGACCCCAGGCTTACACAGAGGTTGCCCGCGCCTGGTCGTTTTGTTCTTTGAATGTTGCCAGCGGCAATTGCAGGGTGAATGTGGCACCCTTGCCCTCCTCGCTTTCAACCTGTATCCGGCCACCGTGCGCCTGGACGATCTGCTCGGAGATGTACAGCCCCAAGCCCAGACCTCCGCTGGCCTGCTGGGCAGCGACCCGCTCGAACTGCTGGAAGATCCGCTGCTGGTTGGCGGCGCTGATACCGATGCCGTGATCCTGCACCTGCACCCAGGCCATGCCGCCCTGCTCGAACACCCGCACCTGCACCGGATTGCGCTCGCCGTAACGCATTGCATTGGACAACAGGTTGGCCACTACTTGTTCAATCCGGAATTCGTCCCACTCACCCTTCAGCGCTTCGCAACGCTGCAATTCGATGTGTGTTTCCAGGGCCATGGCCTGCGCTGTGAAGTTTTCCACCAGCCCACGCACCAGTTGGCCCAGGTCAAACAGTTTGGGCCGCAGCGACAGTTTACCGGTCCGGATGCGCGAAACATCGAGCATGTCCTCGACCAACCGGATCAGACTGTTGATCTGCCGTTCGTCGCGCTCGACCATGGCCTGCAGCTTGTCGACACTGAACGCTTCCAGGTTGCCGCGTGCCAGGTGCATCTTGCGCAACTGGGTTTCCAGGATCAGGCCATTGAGCGGCGTACGCACCTCGTGGGAGACGATCGACATGAAGTCGTCACGCATGCGCACGGCGTGCTCCAGCTCACACCGTGCCACCTGCAGCTGGCTGAGCAGCAGCTCCTGTTCCTGGCGGCTCTGCTCCAGGGCTTCCAGCTGCCGGCCAAGCACCTTGCGCTGGCGGAACAGGTCGACGAACACCGAGACCTTGCTTTTTACCGCCAGGGTGTCGAGCGGCTTGTGCAGAAAGTCCACGGCCCCGCTCTCGTAGCCCTTGAAGGCATAATTCATCTCGCGGCCCGCCGCGCTGACGAAGACGATCGGGATGTGCTTGGTCTTGTCGGTACCGCGCATCAGCTCGGCCAGTTCGAAACCGTTCATGCCCGGCATCTGCACATCGAGAATGGCCAGTGCGAACTCGTGCTCGAGCAGCAACGACAAGGCAGCCTCGGCAGACTGTGCCTGGTGCACCTCGCGGTCCTCGCCCTGGATCAGGGCGTCGAGCGCCAGCAGGTTTTCCGGCAAGTCGTCGACAATCAGCAGTTTGGCGGTAGTGTGGCTTAGCATGCGCTGTATTCCAGGGTCGCGAGCAACTGCCCGATACCGCTCAGAGTAAGGATATGGTCGGGCTGGTGCAGGGCCAGGGCGGCCTCCGGCATCAGGGCAACCTGTGCGTCACGAGGGTCCTGGACGATCGTGCGCCCCCCATTGTTCTTGATGTAGGCAAGGCCCCTGGCGCCGTCTTCGTTGGCCCCGGTGAGCAGCACACCCAGCAGGCCATCGCCATAGGCATCGGCCGCCGAGATGAACAGGAAGTCGATCGCCGGGCGCGAGAAGTGCACGGGTTCTTCCTGGCTCAGCGACAGCGTCAGGTCGCGTTCCACCGACAGGTGGTAACCCGGCCCCGCCACATAGATCTGCCCGCTGCTGATGCTCTCCTTGTCACGTGCCTCGCATACCGGCCGATGCAGCCGCCGCTGCAGCACGCCAGCCAGTTGGCTGTGGCGGTCGTCTGGCAGGTGCAGCACGCAGAGCACCGGTATGGCGAACGCCGATGGCAGCGTGCCGAGCACCTGGAACAATGCCGCCACGCCACCGGCCGAGGCGCCGATCACCACTGCGCGTACGCCGCTCATGATTTACGGAAGATCCGTTGGGGCTTGACCAGCGGCTCGAAACGGTCGCTGTAGGCCGAAAAGTCCACCGACTCCTTGCTACCCAACACCAGGAAACCGCGGTGGCAGAGCGACTCATGGAACAGGCCCAGCGCCCGATCCTGCAGGTCCTTGTTGAAGTAGATCAGCACATTGCGGCACGACACCAGTTGGGTCTCGGAGAACACGCTATCGGTGGCCAGGCTGTGGTCGGCGAAGGTCACGTTGTCGCGCAGGCTGCTGTCCATGATGGCGTTGCCATAGGCGGCGGTGTAGTACTCGGCGAAGTCACGGCGGCCACCGGCCAGGCGGTAGTTTTCCTCGTACTCGCGCATGCTCTGCATCGAGTAGATGCCCTGCTTGGCCCTGTCCAGCGAATGCGGGTTGATGTCGGTGGCGTAGATGATGGTGCGTTCAAGCAGCCCTTCCTCACGCAACAGGATGGCCATGGAATACACCTCCTCCCCCGTGCTGCAGCCCGCGATCCAGACTTTGATCGACGGCCAGGTACGAAGCAGCGGCACCACTTCGTTGCGCACGGCAAGGAAGTGGTCAGGGTCACGGAACATCTCGCTGACCGGGATCGTCAGGTACTGCAGCAACTGCATGAACATGCCCGGGTCGTGCAGGACGCGCTCCTGCAGCGCAGACACCGTCAGGCAATCGAACTGACGCAGCGCGTGGAGAATCCGGCGCTTGATCGAAGCGCCGGAATAATTGCGGAAATCGTAGCTGTACTTGAGGTAGATCGCCTCGATCAGCAGTCGGATCTCGATGTCGGTGTTGCGTTCGCTAGTCAAATTCGCTCCAGTTGCGGCAGCCAGACACGGATCAACGAGAACAGGCGGTCCAGGTCGATCGGCTTGGCCAGGTAATCATTGGCACCGGCTTGCAGGCAACGCTGCTGGTCATCCTTCATGGCCTTGGCGGTCACGGCGATGATCGGCAGTTTGCGCCAGCGCGGTTGCTGACGGATCAGGCGGGTGGCCTCGAAGCCGTCCATCTCCGGCATCATCACGTCCATCAGCACCAGGTCGATGTCGTCGTGCTGCTCCAGGCGCTCGATGGCTTCGCGCCCGTTGCGGCCGATTTCGACAATGGCGCCCTTGTGCTCCAGGGCACTGGTCAGGGCGAAGATATTACGCACATCGTCGTCCACCAGCAGCACCTTGCGGCCCTCGAACACCTTGTCGCGGCTGCGCGCGGTCTTGAGCATGCGTTGACGCTCGTTGGACAGCTGCGATTCGACCTTGTGCAGGAACAGCGTTACCTCGTCCAGCAGGCGCTCCGGCGAACGTGCGCCCTTGATGATGATCGAGCGTGAATACTTGAGCAGGTCGGCTTCTTCCTCGCGGGTGAGGTTGCGGCCGGTATACACGATCACCGGCGGGAAGGCGCGGATATCCTCGGCGGTCATGCGCTTGAGCAGTTCGTTGCCGAGCATGTCTGGCAGCTTGAGGTCGATGATCATGCAGTCGTAGATGTTCTGGCGCAACAGCGCCAGTGCATCCTGGGCCATGGCGACGGCCGTGATCTCGACATCGTCGTCGCCGATCAGCCGGGCGATGCTCTCGCGCTGCAGGTCGTCGTCTTCCACCAGCAGGATGTGCTTGAGCTTTTGCGTGAGCTTGGCTTCCAGGCGAGCGAACACCTCCTTGAGCTCCTCGCGGCTGGTGGGTTTGACCGCATACCCCACCGCCCCCATGTGCATGGCCGCCTCGACGCGGTCTTCCACCGAAATGATGTGCACCGGGATATGGCGGGTGCTGGCCTGCTCCTTGAGGCGCTGCAGGACGGTCAGGCCTGAGTGGTCGGGCAGGCGCATGTCCAGCAGGATCGCATCCGGAATGTACTGGGCCGCCAGCTCGAAGCCTTCGTCGGCGCCATGGGCCACCAGGCAGCTATAGCCCAGCTCATGGGCCAGGTCGAAGAGGATGCGGGCAAAGTTGGGCTCGTCTTCGATCACCAGAATGCAGCGGGTATCGAAAGGGGCCCGCTCGCGGTCGTCGGCAAAGGCCGGCGCCGGGCGCGTGACAGCGGCGGCCAGCGGCGCTTGCGGTGCAGGCGGCAACGCATCGACGGCCGGGCGCAGGCTTTGCGGCTCGACGTCTTCGGACTCGGCGGCATAGCGCTCCGGCAGAATCAGGCTGAACACGCTGCCTTGCCCGGGGCTGCTGTCGACATTGATCTGGCCTCCGAGCAAATGCGCCAGGTCACGGGAGATCGACAGACCCAGGCCAGTGCCACCATAACGGCGATTGCTGGTGCCATCGACCTGGTGGAAGGCGCCGAAGATCGCCTGCTGCTGATCGGCCGCAATGCCGATGCCGGTGTCACGGACTGCGAACACGATACCGCTGTCAGCGTGGAAGCTGACGTTCATGCTGACCTGGCCACGCTCGGTGAACTTGATGGCGTTGGACAACAGGTTCTTGAGGATCTGCTCCAGGCGCTGACGGTCGGTGAACAGCGTGACCGGTACATGCGGCTCGACCTTGACCTCGAAGGCAAGCCCCTTGTGACCGGCAAGCGGCTGGAACATGCCGCGCAAGCCTTCGACCAGGCGCTCGACCTGGGTGGTTTCGGGCCGTACTTCAAGCTTGCCGGCCTCGACCTTGGCGATATCGAGAATGTCGTTGATCAGGTTGAGCAGATCGTTGCCGGCCGAGTAGATGGATTCGGCGAACTTGACCTGCTCCTCGCTGAGGTTGCCTTCAGCGTTTTCTGCCAACAGCTTGGCCAGGATCAGCGAGCTGTTTAGCGGCGTGCGCAGCTCATGGGACATGTTGGCGAGGAATTCGGACTTGTACTTGCTCGATCGCTGCAGGTCGTCGGCACGGGCCTGCAGCTCCAGCTGCGCCTGGCTCAGCTCATCGTTCTTGCGGTCCAGCGCTTCGGTGCGTTCCGACAACTGCTCGTTGGTCTGCTCGAGTTCGGCCTGTTGGGTTTCCAGATGGGCCTGAGACTCCTTGAGCACCCGTGACTGCTCTTCGAGCTCTTCGTTGGCAGTCTTGAGCTCTTCCTGCTGCACCTGCAGCTCTTCATTGAGTTGCTGGGTTTCGGCCAGCACTTCCTGCAGGCGCTGGCGATAACGGGCACTCTCGATGGACATGCCCAGGTTGCCGCCAACCCGCTCCAGCAGCTCTTCATCCCGCTCTTGCAAGGGGCGCAGGAAACCCAGCTCGATCACCCCGTTGATCTGCCCGTCTTCGGTCGCCGGCATCAGCAGTGCGCTGCGCGGCAAGCCGCTGCCCAGGCCGGAACTGAAGCGATAGAAATCTTCGGGCAGTTCCTCCAGGCGCAGCAAGCGGCCTTCGCGGACCGCCTGGGCCAACAGGCCATGGTGGTCCGACTCGATCTGCTCTCGGGCCTGCTCTTCGGTACTCAGGCCATAACAGGCCACACGCACCAGCCGGCCATGCTCGTCGCGCACGTACACGGCGCCCACCACGCTGCCCAGATAAGAGGCAAAGAAGCGCAGGATGTTCTCGCCAAGCATGGGCAAGGTCAGCTGCCCGAGTACCTGCTGCGCCAGTTGGGTCTGGCCGGTGCGCAACCAGGCCTGGTGCTCCAGGCGCTGCGCCGAGCGTTGCTGGGCTTGCAGGTTGTCAGCGTAGTTGGCCGAAAGTGCCAGCAGGTCGCGACGGCCCAGGTAGGCCAGCAATGCACTGAGGCCGACAATGAACAGCACGAAAGCCGAAATCGCCGTCACGGTGACGGTACTGACTTTTTCGTTACGGGCCATGCGCAATTGTTGTTCGGTAATGATCAGGTCATCGAATTCCTTGCGGATTTCATCGGTGATGCGCTTGCCCCGGCCATTGCCGATCGAGGCCTGGTAATCGCCCTGGCTGCGGCGCAGGCTGATCATCTCGCTGCCGAAGTCGTTCCAGGCCTGCTGCAAGGCCATCAGCCGGTCAATACGGTCAACCTGCTGCGGGTTGTCCTCGACCATGCTGCGCAGGCTTTGCAGGCTGCCGAGAATACGTGGCTTGGCCACCTCGTAGGGGTCAAGGAAGCGCTCGTCGCCCGTGATCAGGAAGCCGCGCATGCCCGTTTCCATGTCGATCGACAGCTTGACCGCTTCGTTGGCATTGCCGATCACCCGGTCGGTGTGCTCGACCCACTGCATGGCCGAAAGCAGGTAATTGATCACCGCAACGAAGGCCACGGCCCCCAGCAGGCCAACCCCCAGGGGGAGGCCGATGTTGCGGCTCAACAGCTTGCGAAAGCTTCGCTGGTCCATCGAGGCTGCTTGAATCATGAGAAAACGCCCGAGCTAGAAAAGTCCATTGAAAAGAGTGGCCGATCCGTCGTTGTTGTTATCTGCCACTGCCTGTCCTGATATGCGAGTCTAACCAGCTTTGACGGGTCTGGCAGGGCATTGAGCCAGTATTTGAAGGTTGCGTTCTGCAATCGTTCCATCTATTTGCATGGAGCGGTATCCTCGGGAACTTCTGATGCCGCGCGGTACACAGATTAAAGACACTCATTTGTACAGGATTTGAACCATGCACCTTCTGGTAGTCGAAGACGACGACATCGTACGCATGCTGATGGTCGAAGTGCTCGACGACTTGGGCTACAAGGTCATCGAGGCAGAAGACGCCACAGCCGCCCTGCGTGTACTTGAAGACCCCAGCCAGGCACTGGCACTGATGATGACCGACGTGGGTCTACCGGACATGCGAGGTGAGGAGCTGGCGGGAAAAGCGCGCGAACTGCGGCCACTGTTACCGGTGCTGTTCGCCAGCGGCTACGCCGACAGTTTCAATGTGCCGGAGGGCATGCACCTGATCGGCAAGCCGTTCAGCATCGACCAGTTGCGGGACACGGTGGTGGGTATTCTGGGTACCCCTTGAGCACGGCGGAGCCTGTTTCGCTCGTAGGCGCGGGCGTGCCCGCGAAGAGGCCGATACAGGCAACCCACCTCACAGCTCTCTGCGCAGCAGATAGGTATCCATGATCCACCCCTTGCGCGCCCGCTCCCGCTCGCGCACTTCCAGTATCTGCGCCTTCACCGCCTGCAACGGCCCGGCAATCAGCACTTCATCCTCGGTCCCCAGGTACGCGCCCCAGTAGATGGTCAACGCCGGGTCATCGAGCCCGGCAAAGGCGCACTGCCCGTCGAGCATCACCACCACATTGTCGACAGCCCCCTGCTCGGCCAGGCGTCGCCCCGGCAGCACGGTCAGGGGCTCGCCGATGCGGTTGAGCGGCACCTGATGCCGCGCCGCCAGCGCCTGCACACTGCTGATGCCAGGGATGACCTGCAAGCGCAGCGTCACGCCCTGTTCGCGAACCAGGTCGAGTATGCGCAGGGTGCTGTCGTACAGGGTGGGCTCGCCCCACAGCAGGAAGGCACCTGTTTCCCCGTCGCCAATTTCCTCCTCGATAAGGCGCGCATACAGCGCAGCACGCTGCCGGTGCCAGTTCTGCACCGCGCCCAGGTAGTCTTGCGCCTGCGCATCGCGCAACGGGTCGACCACCGGCACCAGGCGATAACCACCTTCGGGGCGATAGCGCTGCAGAATGGCCTTGCGCAGGCGCACCAGTTCATTTTTGTCGTCGCCCTTGTCGAGCACGAAGAACACGCTGGCACTGCGCAGCGCATCGACCGCTTCATAGGTGACCTGGCGCGGGTCACCCGCGCCGATACCGATCAACAACAGGTCTTTCATTGCCCTGCCCTTTGCGGGAACCCGCCACCATTGTCAGGCGGTTACCGGTATTTGGCAAAGCAGCTGCTTAGAAGATCGAGAAGTTGTAGCTGACAATGACCCGCGTCTCATCCATGTCTCGCGCCCACCGTTCATAGTTGCTGCGGTAAGTGGAATTACGCAGGCGTACGCTGACATCCTTGAAGGTGCCACTTTGCACCTGGTATTTGAACTCGGTGTCGCGTTCCCATTCCTTGCCTTCGACACTGCTACCCGGCACCTTGATATTGTCGCCGTTGATATAACGGGTGAAGAAGGTCAGGCCGGGTACACCCAGCGCCTTGAAGTCGTAGTCATAGCGCACTTGCCAGGAGCGCTCCTGTGCAGCGGCAAAATCATTGACCTGGGCGTAGTTGACCAAGTACGGGTTGCTGCCATCCAGGTACGGCATGGCACTGTTGCCATACATGCGCTGCCAGCCGGCGCTGAGCTTGTGGCCTCCGAGGCTGTAGCCAAGCATGCCGCTGAAGGCGCGATGGTCGATTTCGCCCGCACGGGCATTGCCGATGTCATCACTCTTGATCAGGCGCATGTCAGCCGACAGGCTGCCCACCGACAGCGGCTGACTGGCCACCAGGCCGAGGAAGTGCTGGCGGTAGATATTCTCCAGCTTGGCCACTTGGTACTGCGCGCTGAAACGCTCGTTGAAACGGTAGTCGACACCGGCCAGGTCGAAGTGGTCGGCTTCTGTATCGCAGGCATAACGCTTGTTCTTGCAGTGCACGCGGATGTCCTGGCGGTCGGTGGAATCCCGAGCGGTGTATTTGTCCAGGCGAGCCAGGGTGAACTTCAGGTCGTGCAGTTCTTCAGAGGTGAGCATGGCCCCATGGAACAGGGTCGGCAGCAGACGGCCATCGTTGTACTTGAGCAACGGCACATCCGGCATCATCGAACCGTACTTGAGCACGGTATTGGACACCTTGACCTTGGCCGCCAGGCCCATCTTCGCATACTGGTCGGCCGAGTGCCGGGGGTCGTGGCCAGACGAGGGCAGCAATCCACTGTTGCTGTCGGCCGGGCTGGAATCCAGTTTGAAGCCGAACATGCCCAGCGCATCCACACCAACACCTACCGGGCCTTGCGTATAACCGGATTGCACATTGAGGATAAAGCCTTGTGCCCACTCTTCGCGCTTGGATGCGCCCTGGCTGGAACTGCTGTAACCGTCCCGGAAGTCGCGGTTGAAATAGACATTGCGTGCTTCGATCTTGGCACTGGCGTCTTCAAGAAACCCGGCAGCCTGGGCGTTGACACCGGCACACAATAGAAACAGGCCGGTAACACGGTGCCCAGGGGCGAGGGGGAAAGGGGAAAACATGCGAGGAAACATCCAGAATGAAGACGAGTTAACAACCTGTGGCACCTGTTGGCCACGGTACTGCGGCAGGTCCGAACATGAGTCGACCATCATCTGAAATGATCGCGCAAAGGCTCTGGCACGGGCCATTGGACCATGGTCTAGGCCCTCTGTCGTGCAACCGCAGAAAAACCGGAGAATACCGCGCGCAAAACTAGGAAAGTTCCCGCCTTACTTGCAAAAAGTTAGCAGTTTACCCAGTAGCCATGAATGACTACACTCGATATCAGCGAACAGTGAAACCCAACTGCGTGGCCGGCGTTTTTACGCGTCTTCAATGTTCGTCACGCCCTGCCACGACTGACGTACAGGAGTGATTACAGTGTCCAGACTTGCAGAGTTTCGTGCTGCCGAAAAAGCGCTCCAGGAACAGATGGCGCAACTGGAAGCGTTGAAAAAGGATGCCGGCCTCAAACGCGAAATCGAATTCGAGCAGAAACTAGTCGGCCTGATGAAAAGCTATGACAAGAGCCTGCGCGATATCATCGCCATCCTCGACCCGAAGGCTGTGGCCCGCGCTTCCAGCACACCCCCCAAGCAACAACGCCGCCCGCGGGTGGTCAAGGTCTATCAGAACCCTCACACCGGCGAGCGAATCGAGACCAAAGGCGGCAACCACCGTGGCCTCAAGGCCTGGAAAGAACAGTATGGGGCCGCCACGGTAGAAAGCTGGGTACGCTGATGAAATGCCCACACAGGCTTCACACTTTTTTCACAAGGGCTGGCTCAGTATCGAAACAGCTAAAGGACTAGCGACCCCATCACGCGCCCGCACATGCGGGCCTCTAATTTCAGCGCCCTGCCTTTGCAGGGCGCTTTCATTTGCGCAATCGGCGCACTGCCGTATCATGGCCAGCCTGTCTGTTTTGCCGGCGCCCTGCGCCCGGCCCCGTCTCAGGAGTTCCCATGAGCCTGCACGATCTGCAAACCCTGCCTGGCGTCACCGCGCAACCTGACGCCGCCACCGCCCAGTTCGTCTTCAACCACACCATGCTGCGGGTCAAGGACATCGAGAAGTCGCTGGACTTCTACACCCGCGTGCTGGGCTTCCGCCTGGTGGACAAGCGTGACTTCCCTGAAGCCGCTTTCAGCCTGTACTTCCTGGCCCTGGTCGACCCTGCCCAGATCCCCGCTGATGACACCGCCCGCCACCAGTGGATGAAGTCGATCCCTGGCGTGCTGGAGCTGACCCACAACCATGGCACCGAAAACGATGCCGATTTCGCCTACCACAATGGCAACACCGACCCACGCGGCTTTGGCCACATCTGCATTTCGGTACCCGACGTCCGCGCCGCTTGCGCGCGCTTCGAGGAACTGGAAGTGCCGTTTCAGAAACGCCTGCAGGACGGCCGCATGAACCATCTGGCCTTCGTCAAGGACCCGGACGGTTATTGGATCGAAGTGATCCAGCCAACCGAGCTCGAAGGCTAAGCGTTCGTCGCGGCGCGCTCGTCAGGCCGGGAACTCCCGGCCTCTTGCTGTGGTATATGAAGGTAACTGCTTCACATACCACAGCGAGGTAAGGACGATGCAATCTCTTCACTGTGAATACCGCGAGCACACCATCACTGCCAGCGTGATGCCCCATCCCGACTCACCCCTGCCCTATGCCGCCGGCTGCCTGATCACGGCACCTGACGGGCACACCAGCAAGCGTATGTCGATGCCCATGCAATTCTTCTCCGACCTTGAAAATGCGCAGCGTGTGTCGCTGGCCCATGGCCGCGCACTGGTCGACAAACAGCTGGATAACGGGCACGAGGTGTTCTGATCCGGTTTCGCCTGTACCCCCCTTCGCCGCCGGAGCTGCGAAGGGGGGGTAGGATTAACTAGGTAGCCCGCGCGTATGCCACCGCCGCATCCACCTGCTCCTGCGTCGGCCTTACCCCGGTGTACAACACGAACTGTTCCAGCGCCTGCAGCGCAATGACCTCCAGCCCAGTGATCACTGGCTTGCCCAACGCCTGAGCCCGGCGAATCAACGGCGTCTGCACCGGCATCGCCACCACATCGAACACCCGTTCCGCCGCCGCGATGGCGTGCTCGGGAAACGCCAGCTCTTCTGCCTCCAGCCCGCCTGCCATACCGATCGGCGTGACGTTCACCAGCATGGGGGGGCAGATGTCGCCTGTCTCAGGCACCCAGCGATAACCACAGACATCCGCCAACTGACGCCCGGCCTGCTCGTTGCGTGCAACGATGATGCCTTCGGCAAACCCGGCATCGCGCAAGGCGCTGGCCACGGCCTTGGCCATGCCCCCGCTGCCTCGCAGGGCAAAGGCCGTGCCCGGATCGACCTGATGCTGAGCCAGCAATTGGCGCACGGCAAGGTAATCGGTGTTGTAAGCCTTGAGGTGGCCATTGCAATTGACAAGGGTATTGACCGACTCGATGGCCGCCGCCGAGGGATCGATTTCGTCGACCAAGGCCATGCAGGCTTCCTTGTACGGCATCGACACCCCGCAGCCGCGAATACCCAAGGCGCGGATCCCTGCCACCGCCGCCGGCAGGTCATCGGTGCGCATGGCCTTGTAGTAGAAGTCCAGGCCCAACTGCTGGTACAGGTGGTTGTGAAAGCGCACGCCGAACGTGCCGGGGCGACCGGCCAGAGAGATGCAAAGCACGGTGTCCCGGCTGGGAGTTGTCGGCATAACAGGCTCCTTGGTCATGACTGAAACGTTTATTCAGCGTAACAGAGTCAGCCACTGGTCGTCCCTTACACAACCTTTACCGTTCCCCTGTGCTCAGCTGACAGAGACCGGAGTCATAGTAACAGGGCCCCGGACGTGGGGTTTTCCTGCGAGGTTGTTTTATGAACCGTCTCATTCCCGGAATCGTCCTGCTGGTCGGTGCCCTGGCCATCAGCGGGCCTGCAGCAGCTCACGGCGGCTATGGCGGCCATGGGCACGGTGGTTGGTATGGGCCGGGGCCCCTGCTGGGTGCGGCAGTGGTCGGCGCCGTGGTGGGGGCGACGGTTTATGGCGGCCATGACCGTACGGTGTATGTCGAGCGCCAGCCGGTCTATTACGCGCCGCCGCCGGTGTACGTACAACCGCCTCCACAGCCGGTGTACTACCAGCCCTACTACGCGCCTCCCCCGCCGCCACCGGGCTACCGCACCTATTATGGGCCGCCACCGGTGTATTACGGGCCACCGCGCTGGTAAAGGTTGACAGGACCAATGATCACTATCGAGGAAGTTGATTTCAAACAGATCCGGCTGCTGCGTATGGTAGAGCCATGTTTTAAAGGAGGTCCCCATGGCCACTATCCAGATCATGTCCGTTGTCGGTAGCGCCGTTCCCGCCTCACTGCGTGAGCAGGGCCTGCTGGCGTGCTGGTACCTGGTTCGCAACGGCGAAGCCGTGAGCGGCCCGATGCCGACCCGCGCCTCAGCCCAGGCACTGGCCGAACAGTTGCAACCAGGCACTTTGGTTGCCTGAACCGAATTTGTTGTGCGTTGCTCCCTACGCCCTTGTTGCCCGCCAATTTGGCGGGCTTTTTTTTCTTCACGGATTGCCCGGGCTGCCACCTCATGTTTGCCCGCTACTGCCCAGCTTACTGGTCAGCACCATGACCTTGCCTTGCAGCCGGCCTACGGTCATCACCAGCTCGTTTCGCTCCTTGGTGAGCAGATCAGCTTTTGCCTGCGCCTCCCTTCGAGCATCCCGTTCGATGTCCAGCAGCTCTGTCAGGTGGCGGATGACGGCAATTTCTGCGGTGTCCATCGCGCGGTCGACTGCATCCCTCGACAACCATTTACGCAGCCACAGAAACGCACCCAGCAATACAGTCCCCGTACCGCCCAGCCAAGTGACGGTACCCGGGCCGAGGTCGGTCGGATCCATGTGAACCTCATTACAGATGATGATGTGATCAGCCCTGGAGAAAAATGTCTCGTCAGCTTTCCTTGTTTGTGCGCTTAATTTAGCCTACAGCTAACATCACGACAAGAGCAGATTTAGCCATGCGCACATTTAGCAGCAAGCTAAACACTGGCATGCTTCACCCCATGGACATCTACCAAATTCGCAAGCACAACCTGGTGAAACTGATCGGCAGCCAGAGAAAGGGGACCTGCGCAGAGCGCTGGGGGATGGCGCCTGCACACCTGAGCCAGATCCTTTCCGACAAGACCGTGAAAAACCTGGGCGATGACGTGGCCCGTCGCATCGAGGGCATCGAAGGCTTGCCACGGGGCTGGTTCGACGCGCTGTCGCCAGGCGAAAACATGCAAGCGGCTGTCGAGCCAGGAGACAACAAGCTCTCTGCAGCCGACCTGGTCAAACAGATGCTTGCCCGAAGCGGCAAAGGTATCTCCGAAGAAACCCGGCAAAGGCTGCTGGCAGCGGCGCAAGAGCCTGCAGATGCCACGCTGCTGGAAGCCGAGCCGCTGCGCCCCGGCCTGGTCGGTGACGAAGTGTGGATCGCCCACTATGACGTGCGGGCAGCCATGGGTGGCGGCCAGATCCCCCACGACTACCCCGAGATGTTCAAGGACGTTCGCGTCAGCCCCAGCCACCTGCGCGAACTGGGCGTGACGTTCAGCGAGCACCATCACCTGAAGATGGTGACCGGCTGGGGCCAGTCGATGGAGCCGACCATCAGGCACCGCGACCCGCTGATCGTCGACGTCAGCATCCGCGAATTCGTCGGCGATGGTATCTACTTCTTTTCCTGGGGCGACCACATCTACATCAAGCGGCTACAGATCGCGGACGAGGACCACTTCGAGATGATCTCCGACAACTCGCGGCACAAAGACCGCATGATTCGTCGGGAAGAGACCTACATACAGGCCAGGGTCCTGCTGGTGTGGAATGCCCACCTTGTATAAACCGAAGCCCGCCCTGACCAGCGGGCTTTTGCTGAAGCTCAGAACGGTGCAGCCTCCTCGACCTGAGCCTCGCAGTCGCGCTCGACGATAAAATCATCACGCTCTTCCACGCTACTGCGCGCCCATCGCACCGTCACGCTAGCGTCATCATTGAACGTCAGCTGCAACTCGGGCATTTCCAGCAGCTGGCCGATCACCTCCTCCCATTCCGCTTCACCGTCTGTATCCAGACGGTGCACCACTACCCAGCGCTGCGTCTGTGCGAGCGGGTGGTTGATCATTGACGATACCCGCAGGCTAAGCCGCTCTAATCCGGTCATTTCCTGGCGCTGATGGGGTTCCGACTTCATGTGGCTTGCCATATTCTCATCCTGATAGCTGTATATTCGTACAGTGCTCAGCAAAAGCTTATCTCACCGCCAAATCCTGCGTAAAGCCCCCCACTGCGGAAAATTTCGCCAGTAGGTAATTTTCCGTGAAGCGAGATTAATTTAGCCACAAGCTATTGACCATGATTTAGCTTAAGGCTAAGTTTGTGTTCAGCCGTCGCTTGTACGGCGGCTATGCCACTCAAACCTTTTCTCCAGGAGTTCCCCATGGCCGTAGATATCAGCCACCTCACCATCGCCACGCCGGTAGCCGTCTCCTCAACCAACCCCGTTGCTCTGGAGCTGAACGGTGCTGAAGCGATTGCCCGCTTTCCCAGCATCGTGACGGTGCTCAGCGATGGCTCGATCCAGTTCTCAGCCCCAACCAAAGGGGCTTCGAGCAAAAGCACCCGCAGGACACGCTGCGAATGGACGGAAACGCAAGACTGGACGCTGGCCAGCGCCCAGGATCACTGGAATCGCCAGACAATGACGCTGACCAAGGTCAACTCGGCGCAGAAGGTGGTCATCGCCCAGATGCACGTACGCGGGGACGACGGCCCGCCGGTAAAGGTGTTCTGGAACAAGGGCAACATCACCCTGGGGTTTCGGCGCACCTTCAACCAGACCGACCCGGTGAATTCCACAGTCCTGAAGGGGGTGCCACTGGGTGCGACGTTCCACATCAGCATTCACACCACGTCTGAAGGCGTGGTAACCGTGACGGCCGAATGCAACGGGGTATCCGCTTCGTCGGGCGATTTGCAGCTCGACAGTACCTGGGCTTCACGCCTGTTCGAGTTCCACGGCGGGGTCTACAACCAGGTCGACTACACCGACGCAACGCCCGCCGAGGACGGCTCGATCTGCATCATCAGCGAGCTCTCGCTCATCCATCGCTGAACGTCGATGCCCAGCCCTGCTATCAAAATCCCTCAGGGCGTCGCATGAATGCAAAAAGCCCAGCGCGGGGCTGGGCTTCTATCAGCTGGGCTGAACAGTACTTCCGCCAGCCTTTAAACACTGTACTGGCAGTTACTCCAGTGGGCGCTTGTGATAACTATAACGCTCGGCATTGGATGCCCGCGATGGGTCCGGCGGGCCTGATCTCTGCCTGCCTCGAAAGGGCCGATTATGTGCGGAATCGTCGCGATCCTCGGGCTGCTCCCGTTTACCTTCCGAGTCTTGACCGCCTGGCGGACCATTGTTTTCAGCCGGCCTGCTAACCTGCTGATCACAATCCATTCCATCCCTATCTATGGTCATACGCACCTCTCAATGCTCAGAAGCTCTGAGCTACATCAAGTGTGCGCTTACCCTGTCCAGAAAGGTTTTATATCAGATCACCGGACACGGGCGAGAACCTCAATACCGGGACCTTTCGCTGAACTGCATCCCACTATTGGTACAAAAATTGGTACGCGCCGGCTGTACGTCCATCCAGCACATCCCGGCAATGCAGCAGTAGCGTGGGAATCTAGCCTCAGACCGCACCGCAAGCGGCCTGAGCATCTGGCCTGTCTAATAGGGTTCAGCCAGTTTCAGCGACTTTGGCCCAATAAAACCGAGACGCTTTCGGGCGGTTTTAGACAGCTTTATTCCCCCATCCAAGCGTTCAGCCAACCAAGATCCGTCCTGGGTCGTCAGCTACACCCACCTCCCACAGTCCGCTGTCGACCCATTGCGGACAATCAAATCTGCTCAGCATACGCATGTTCCTATTGAAACCGCGTCTACAGAGGCCTTCTTCCGGGTATCCGGGTTCACGCTGAATTTTGTATCTTCCCCAATGCCGCATTGACAGCCAGCCATCCCTCTACCGCCGGCGCTCCGGCCTCACCGAATGCCCGTTCAAGCAGCTTTACTTGTTCACGTCGCAGCATTTCCTCAAGTCGCGAGCCTTCTTTGGTCAACTGAAGCAAACGCATCCGTTTGTCGGTATGCGATGCCACGCTGTCCACTAAGCCCATCTCTGCCAATTGCCGGAGCGGTATGTTCAGCGCCTGCTTGGTCACGCCGAGCAGAGCCAGCAGTTGCTTGACGCTGAGGTGCGGGTGCCGGGCTATGAAAAAAACGATCCTCTGATGCACACGGCCCAAGCCCCTGCGCTCAAGCATCTCGTCGGCCTTGGTGGTGAACGCCTGATAGCCAAAGAAAAACGCCTCCATGGCCTGCTGCTGTGCTTCCTGGTTTTTTAGGTCAATCATATTGACTTATTCTCGACGAGCGCTCTACTTTAGGTAAAGGAGTTTGACCTATATTGTTCGCGCTTGGCCAGAGGTGATCCATGGCATTTTCTGAACGTGTTTCGCGCCTTAAAAGCTCTTTGATTCGTGAAATTCTGGCCGCCGCGCAGCGCCCAGGGATGATGTCTTTTGCAGGGGGGCTGCCGGCAGAGGAGATGCTGCCCTCTGTGGACTGGGCTGAAATGCCCACCAGCATGGGCCAGTACGGGATGAGCGAGGGTGAGCCGATGTTGCGTGAGGCGCTGGCCAGGGAAGCCCGTGCCTTGGGAATCACGTGCGAGGCTAGCCAAGTGCTCATTCTCAGCGGCTCGCAGCAGGCTCTGGACCTGACATCAAAACTGTATATCGACAAAGGAACGCCGGTACTGCTGGAAGCCCCTACCTATCTGGCTGCATTGCAAAGCTTCCAGTTCTTCGGCGCGCACTGCCTTTCGCTGCCGATGGAGCGGGATGGCCCGGACCTGGAGTCGCTGCGCGAACTGCTGAGCCTGAACCGCCCCGCGTTCATCTATCTGATTCCAACGTTCCAGAACCCGTCGGGGCTGCGCTACAGCGACAGGAAAAGGGACGAAGTCGCGGCGCTTCTCGATGAGTTCAACGTCACATTGATCGAAGATGAGCCTTATCGAGAGCTGAGCTTCGACAGCGTCGCGGCCATGCCGGTTGTCAGCCGTCTGAACACGACCAGCTGGATTTATACCGGTACTGTGTCCAAGACCTTGCTGCCCGGCTTGCGGATTGGGTATCTGATTGCCAGCCCCGACCTGTTCCCGCACTTGCTGCGGCTCAAACAGTCGGCGGACCTGCACACCAGTCGGGTTGGCCAATGGCAGGTGCTTCAATGGCTGGGGACAGAAAGGCTTGACCGTCATCTTGAAGAGTTACGCAGCTACTACCGAGGTCGTCGAGACGCTTTCCAGGCGGCATTGGAGACGCACTTCGCCGACCTGGCCGAGTGGCAGATGCCAGAGGGAGGGTTGTTCTTCTGGTTGACGCTCAAGCACCCCATCGATACCCGGGCATTGCTCGAGCCGGCACTGGCGGCCAATGTGGCTTTCATGCCAGGAGAGCCCTTCTTCCCAGAGCCTGACAAACATCCAGGGCACCTGAGGCTGAACTTCAGCCATGTTGATCCCGACAAGCTGGATGAAGGTCTGAAGCGTTTGTCGGATGTCCTGCGTCGGGCTCTGAGCCAGCAGGCGGCCTGACTATCTCTAATGGGTCGAAATCTGCGATTCACGACAGGCCGCTTTCGACCCATAGCTGCCCTTCGCGAAAGGCAGCTACCGGCCAAAAGCGGTCAGTGACAATATTCGCAAAGTCTACCGCTCAGCTTCCCGAAGACCGATCTCGACTATTCGTTAGGTACAGCACCATCGCTGCGCGAGCCGCATTTTTGACTGCTGCTCCGCGCAGTGCTGCAATGGGGTCACGTTATCCGTATAGGATGTTGCTCCATGCGAGTGAATCTCCAAACACTCCCGACGCGATACCTTCAGCCTCAACCAAGGTGATATTCGCGCCTTTATCAGCCAGGTGTTACGCCAGCGAAGCGCCCACGATGCCGGCACTAATGACAACGACTCGTTTGTCCAGAGCATTTCCCATATCAACCTTCATTCTGTAGACCTGAAGGTGGTCTCAGTGTCTGCCTCTGGTCGATTTCTGCTTGTCGTAAGGGGCAGCAGTTGTCGTCTAGAAAGCAGATGTAAATTTGTCTGAAGTGGCGAAATAGCTGCCAAAATCATCGTGTTAAAACGCCGCCTGAAATGGCAGCAAGATAAGCGCGTGAGTGTTGTTGGCACTGGAGGGTAGCGAAAAATCGTTCAGCTACTACGGTAAGCGTCATCAACGACTATAGTCATTGGTGAGCCAGAGCGAATCTGACCATTCCCCTGCCAACCTGGCCTAATCCAATTCCGCGATTACACGGCGGATCTTCTTGTGTTCCTTGATGCGGAACGTGAACGTTTCGCTGCCGAAATCACTCAGGCTCAGGCTGAGATCGAGGCAGCGTTGTCTTTTTTTGAACCCCTTGATGGTGGATGGAGTTATCCCACCGGGCACGTCGCATCCCACTGAGCACGTCCCAACCACCCATCTATCAAGGTTCAAGCAATGAATACTTTAGAGTTCGATGATGCACAAAAAACCAATGGCGACCTGGTTCAGGGGCCGCTGCCGGCCGGCACTGTCGCGCCCGACTTCACTCTTCACGCAACCCCTGATCAACAGTTGTCGCTGCGTGAGCTAAAGGGAAATCCCGTGATATTGGCGTTTTATCCCGCTGACTGGACTTCGGTGTGTGGTGACCAACTGACTTTGTACAACCAGCTGCTACCCACATTCAGAGAATACGGTGCGGCGCTACTGGGTATCTCGGTTGACAGCGCCTGGTGTCATCAGGCCTTTGCCAAAGATCGGAATTTTCACTTCAGCCTGCTGGCCGATTTCGAGCCCAAAGGGGCTGTGGCACGACAGTATGGAGCGTACCAGTCCCAGCTCGGGGTTTGTAAGCGTGCGCTGTTCGTGATTGACAAGGACGGGGTGGTTGCCTGGAGCTACGTCTCCCCGATGGCAATCAACCCTGGTGCGGACGGTATTCTGGATGCGCTGGATGCTTTGGCGAATTCGCCACAAAGCACGCCAACCAAAAATTAACAGGTGATTAGATGGCCACTCTCAAAGTCCCGGTAAGTGCCAACGACCATCGCCAGGGAAGTGCGCATGCCAAGGTCACCTTGGTCGAATTTGGCGACTATGAATGTCCCTATTGCGGTGAAGCTTATTGGATGGTCAAGAATCTGCAACAGCATTTTCGCGATGACTTGCTGTTTGTGTTCCGTAACTTCCCTCTGACCACCGCTCACCCCCATGCATTGGGTGCAGCGGTCACCGCTGAGTATGCCGGGAGTCGAGGATTATTCTGGGAGGCCCACGACGAATTGTACGAAAATCAGGATCGATTGGGCCTGCCGCTGTATCGCGCCATCGTTCTCAAACACGGCCTTTCCAGGGAGGAATTCGATCTTGCAATGCAAGAGGATACTTACATTCCCAAAATACAAGCCGATTTCAATGGCGGTGTACGCAGCGGCGTGAATGGCACCCCAGCGTTTTACATTGACGGGCTTCGCTATGACGGAGTTCCAGAGTTCATCGGGATGAGTCAGATGATTGAGCTTTTGTTAGTGCGTGGACGAAATCGCTAGAGAGCCAAATCGGCTTGGCATCACCCACATCGGAGCCGAGGAAAAACCAACGTTAGCTTCCTTTTACATTAAAGAGGTGGGCACGGAGCCGGCAACTAATGA
This sequence comes from Pseudomonas sp. CGJS7, assembly GCF_036961695.1. Classification (NCBI taxonomy): domain Bacteria; kingdom Pseudomonadati; phylum Pseudomonadota; class Gammaproteobacteria; order Pseudomonadales; family Pseudomonadaceae; genus Pseudomonas; species Pseudomonas sp. CGJS7. The sequence continues at coordinate 94,501 of NZ_JBAMDI010000020.1, forward strand.
AATCTTTGAAGTATTATGAAGAAAATCGACACGCCACATGGTTAGAGTTGTTTTTTGACCTGACTTTCGTTGTTACGATAGGCCAAGTTACGCACACTCTCGGACATGTTCATGATGGGCACTTTGAACATAAGCAATTATGGACATTCTTACTGCTTTTTGTGCCGTTGTGGTGGATCTGGTCCAGTCACACGATTTACTCCAACAGGTTCGATACAGACAGCAATCTTCACCGTTTGGCAACATTATTCATAATGCTCCTGCTCATTGTGCTATCGGCACGGATCGGGGAAGACTTGGAAGTGAACTACCCGCTCATTATTGCCTGCTATTTTGGTATACGTGCAATCATCAGTGTTATGTATATTTCATCCATTAGTAAACTCGATTCTCGCGGCGAACTTTCCTCAAGGCTTGGCTTCGCCCTATTAGTTAGCGCAGTTATTAGCCTTTCATCCGTTATTTTTGACCCGCCCTTGCGTTACCTTGTTGCTTATATTGGGATTGTTCTTGATATTCTGTTTCCTGTATTTTTCTGGACTAAACTAAAACCGTTGCCAGCACACACAGAGCACTTGGTTGAGCGCATAGGCCTACTCACCCTAATCTTATTGGGGGAGTCAATTATTAGCCTTTCCGGAGGCTTATCTAACATTCAATGGGGTTATTATAATGTGATGGCAGCCATCACCGGATTTATCATGATTTGCAGTATCTGGTGGATCTATTTTGATAGTTTTTACTTGCTGAACAAACATCAAAGCAGGATGAGTGGGCACGCCTTAATCTACTCGCACCTTTTTCTTTTTATGGGGCTGGCACTTCTGGCAAATTTGATTAGGCATGCGATCCTGAACGACATTGCGATACGCGATTTCCAGATTATGTCGATCACCGGCATGGCCTTGTTTTTCCTAGGTAAGCAATATGGCTATTTCATAGCCGTGAGTAGAATAAGAAAATACATCCTACAAAACACGTTGATAGTGTTTTCTTTGGGCGGGTTAGTCGTGTTTTTACCCCGCGTCGAGTACATATTGGTCGGCCTGACAGCAACCATGATCTCTTATGTTTTTCTAAATTTCAGATATCGTTGAATCATCATTATCAGACCAGAGGGTGGGACCAAGTGAGCAAGTGGCTGACTTGCGGTTACATGCTGCCCACTACGTCGGTCTCACTGCTCGTGCGCTACTCGCCGCTACCCTTGGTCTATTTGGGTTTGTAATCCTGGTATCGTCGACCATAGTTAAGAGTCTCGGATGCCCCTCTTAGCTATCGCGATCTGATAGCGCCAGCCGCATCGTAACAACAGGAGCCACATCATGGTCAAAGTAGCGTTGTTCGTTCGCCTAGAAGCAAAACCCGGGAAAGAAAAGGATGTAGAGAGCTTTCTTTTGGGTGGCCTTCCGTTAGTGGAGGAGGAGCCAGCCACTACAGCCTGGTTTGGAATCCGCTTGGGGCCGTCCACCTTTGGCATCTTTGACGCATTCCCGGATGAAGCGGGCCGGCAGGCTCATCTTTCGGGCAAGGTCGCGGCGGCGCTTATGGCAAACGCTGCCGAGCTATTTGCCGAACCGCCATCAATCGAGAAGGTTGACGTCCTTGCGGCCAAGCTACCCAGCTAAGCAAACCCAATAGGAAGCTCCAGTCAGTACTGGGAGGCCCACGATGTATTTTGTGAAAATCAGGATAGCTTGGGCCTGCTGCTGTTCCGGGCGGTGATCAATCAAAACACTTGTATTGAAGATAAATGTCATGGCTAAAGTGCCGTGTCCAGGATTCATGCCATGCTTGCGCGCTCGGTATAAGTGAAAGGATACGCGCGCAAATCGTGTCCAGGGACGGCGTGGAAGCCGCACAGAATCTGCAAGGCAACGTGCTCATCACGGGTTTAGGCTGGGTAGGGTAGATTGTTTGCCGGGCACCGGTCGCTCATGGCGCGAAGATCTCCATCATTGATATAGAACCGGAGGTCATCCGCGCCGTGACACCTTATGGTTTCGTCAAGTGAGCATTCGTCGGCGTAGCAGTGACCGATGTTCAATGAGCTGCCTGACGCGGCTGCACTCCGAACTGCGCAACGATGTGCGTACCCAATTCCTCAATAACTTCCACCGCAGGGCGCTTGCCGTATTTGAGATTGAGAATGACGTGGTCCACGCCGATTTCCTCAAGCGACTCCAGCAAAAAACGTAGATGGTAACGTCCAAGTCTGAACCCCAAATGGATACGTGTGGGTGGCGTTGACGGATTCTCATCGAGATCGATGTACAGCGACTGAGTAAAGGGCTTATACACAGAACCACATTGTTTCGTGACCTCCAGTCGCCAATCTTCCACGACCAGCCGCTGCATGTTCGGAATGCGTGGATAGTTGATCCATCCGTTGCTCTCACGCGCGATCCAATCCAGTGACTGGCGACTGTTGCCGGTCACGAGCATTGGAATGAATTGGGTGGTCGGTTTCGGAATCAGGTCTGCGCCTTGCATTTCACCAGTGCTCCAGTGGATGGGCTCAAAACTGGTGCTGTGGGCGCGGCGAATCACTTCGTAGTGTTCTCGAAAGATCTCTCCACGCCTTTCTGGATCGACGCCAAACGCCGAAAACTCCACTGGCCGATCTCCCGAAGCAACCCCCAGAATCAAGCGACCAGTGCTCAACTGATCTAAGCTGGCTGACGCCTTGGCCGTGTGCAGGGGATGGTGCAGCGGGATGGCGATGGAGGCGGTGCCAAGTGCAATCTCCGAGGTATGGGCGGCCATATAACCCAGGTAAACCCAGGGGTCGAAGACTTGGCCGACATCGCCGAAGCCAGGGTCGCGAAGCGGCACGTCGCGAAACCAGAGCGCGCAGAAGCCCAGCGCCTCGGCTTGTTTAGCCAGTGTGACCTGGTTGAGCATGCTCGGAGTGTCCCCGTCGAACGCCTCCATGGGAAAGAATAATCCAAGGCTCAAATGCCCCTGAGTGAAGGTTCGGCTGAACCCTCGATGCTTCTGGTAAGGAATCGTGCTCGGCCGATACATACGGATTGACCTCATGGCAGAACGTGAACAGCGCCCCCGTTTCCAGAGGTGCTGCGGCATCGGTCGCTTTTGAACGGCAGTGGGGGGACTGGGTCTGGCTTTTACCCGTTGCGCCGTACTGCTGGTCGTGTGGACCGGACTCAGGGGGCAGTTGCTGGCGATAGGCGCGGGTTGGTCCGGGTGGGTGTTAAGCGGACGGTCAAAGGAAGTCAGATCTCTCGGTTCTATACCACCAGATGGGCAAGGCGTTCGAGGAATCATTCTATAAGCGTAGGCGGTTTTGCAGCTCTCCGCCATATTCTTACAATCGAGCCGCTGGCGGGCGAAAGTCGCGTATCGAAGGCCGTTATCGGTCGTTTCCTGCCATTCCAGAACGGCCGCTATTGGCCGGTAGCTGCCCTCCGCCAAGGGCAGCTATTGGGTCGAAAGCTGCCGGTCGCGCCTAACCGCTATCGACCCATTGCAGCCGTTCAGCACTGGCAGAATTCGATCCCTCGCGGCCAGTGCTCCCGACACTTACAGTTCCCGAGCCCAAGTCTGGCTGACGAGGTCTTTTCCGAAGCTGTGTACCTGTTCTTCTTCGACCAAATGGAAACCTGCTCTCTGATAGAGCTTTCGGGCATCGACAAGCACACTGGTTGTCCAGAGGATCATGTGCTTGTAGCCCGCGAGCCGCGCAAACCGAATACTCTCTTCCAGCAACCGATTGCCGATTCCCATGCCCCTGGCGCTCGCGTCAACGTAGAGCATCCGCAGCTTGGCGGTCGTCTGGTCATGTTTGACGACAAAGACCGAACCGATAACTGTGCCCTCTTTTTCCGCGATCCAGCATCGCTCGCAGGACGGGTCGAACTCACGAAGGTAGTTGGCGACGATTTCCGCCACCAGCGCTTCGAACTCCATATTCCAACCGTATTCGCGGGCATAGAGTTGCGCTTGTTGCTGAACAACGATACCCATATCGCCCGCTTGTGGATCGCGCAAGATGTAGGAATGATCACCGTCGCCCAATTGAGTCTGGATCTGTCTCATGGCTTGGATCAATTGCTCTTGCTGGCGCTCAGGCAAGCCTTGCAACATCAACACGACTTCTTCACGAGCGGCTTGCTCCAGCGAGGCCAGCACCTGACGACCTGGCTCGGTGAGCTGGATTTGAGAGGCTCGGGCGTCGATTGCCGACCGAGCTTTGCTGATCAGCCCTTTTTTCTCGAAGCCACCGATGACTCGGCTGAGGTAGCCGGCGTCCAGGCCGAGCAAATGGCAGAGATCTGAACTCTTCAGGCCAGCACTGGCCGCCCCTAATTCAAAGAGGATACGTGCCTCGGTCAAGGAAAATTCAGCCTGAAGCAGGTGCTCTTGCAGTGCGCCGATCTGCCGGGTGTAGAAACGGTTGAAGCGGCGGACCGCGTCAGCGCGCTCCCTGATGGTTGCTGTCATGAAAACTCTCAATTAGTTGCTTTTGGCAAGCATAATATTGCCCAAGGCAACTATGTCAATCCTCCGATACTCACGTGCGCAGTGTACGGTGAACAAAGGTCCTGGCTGGCCGACCGCTTTTGGCCGGCTGCCGCTCCATCCGAAGGGCAGCTATGGGTCGATAGCGGTCAGTCGTGAGCGGCTGCAATCGACCCAAAGCGGACGTAGTCAACCCTGATAATTTGCCGCTCGGCGAGCGACATCTTCACTTATGGAAGAGCAAGCTCTTACCCTAATGCGGCGGCAAATGCTTCTGGCGTGGGGCTCTCCTGCCATTGTGCGATTGCTCCCGGCAGCACCAGCCATGGCTGCTTGCGCCGAGTCCAGATATGCGCAACCGGCTCGAAGCGCTCAGCCCCTTCCAGGATGCCGGCCCGTACCACTCGCATGCCGGGTGCTGCCGTCGTCTCGTTGAACAGCCGGGTATGACATGTACCGCAGGCATGTTGGGTAGACGTTTGACCTTGGTGTTCATGCTCAAAGATCGCCGTTTCGCCAGACACCTGAACAGCCGAAGCCGCGCTCAGCATGTGCAGACCAAACGCACTGCCGCTCCAGCGCTGGCAGTTCAAACAGTGGCAGGCATACAGCGGCGGCAATTGCCGCGCCACGATCTCAAGGGTGACTTGCCCACATCGGCACTGACCGGTGATTCTCATGCGTTAGTTCCTTACAATGACGCCCGGAAAAATGTGGGCGAATGATCGCTTTTCACGGGCTCGGGCAGAAGATCAAATTAGGAGCAACTGTTGGCCAAGAATGTATGAGCGGTATTGAATGGGAAAGCCAGCGTGTATTTCTCGCCGTGTTGCGCTCTGGTAGCCTGAGCGGCGCGGCGAAGCTGCTGGGTATCGCCCAGGCCACTGCGCGCCGGCGCCTCGACTGTCTTGAACACGCTCTCGGTGTGAGTCTGTTCACCCGCACACCTCAAGGACTGACGCCTACTGCCGGAGCGCAGCGCCTGATCGAACATGTGGAGGCCATGGATCTGGCCGCGCAAACCTTCAACCGCATGGCCAGCTCTGAAGCGTCGATGGATCACGGTACAGTCCGGCTGACCTGTGGCGAGTTGCTTGGCGTCGAAGTCTTGCCCGACCTGCTGCGCCCTTTCCATTACGAACACGTCGGACTCAAACTTGAGCTGAGCATAAGCGATGCCCTTGAAGACATCGCCAGGCTGCAATCGGATATTGCGGTGCGGCTGATGCGGCCCAATGAAGCGGATATCACGGTGCGGCGTGTCGGCAGTTTGCAGATTGGCATCCATGCCAGTGCCGGGTGCCTGGAGCGCTACGGTAACCCAACCTCCCTGCTGTCGCTGCGCCAGCGACCGCTGATCGGGCCAGACAGACGCTCAGCGGATTTGCGTCGGTTTATCGACTCTGGTCTGTGCGATGCCGACCAGCATTTCGCCATTGCCTCTGATCATCACCTTGCTCAGCTGGCCGCTCTGAGAGCGGGCTTAGGCTTCGGGCTCTGCCCGACTCAAATCGCAAAATCGCACGGACTGGTACATGTACTACCACACGATTTTGGCTTTGAGGTTGAGGTGTGGATCGCAATGCACAATGACCTGCGCAAAATTAACAGGATCGCTCAGGCGTTCGAGGTTCTTGGAGAGCAGTTACATCAGTATCTATGCTTAGCCGATCAGTGAGCAGCGTAGGTCGTGGCATCCACTGCTTTGTCTAAACGGCTGCAATGGGTCGAATCGCGACGGTCATACCTCGACCGTCGCTGGACGCTGTCAGACCTCCGTCTGCTCTGCCATCTCCAATGCGTCATCGACTTCAATGCCCAGGTATCGCACCGTGCTTTCAAGCTTTGTATGGCCGAGCAGGAGCTGAACTGCTCTCAAGTTCTTTATCCTGCGATAGATCAGCGATGCCTTTGTACGTCTCATCGTGTGGGTGCCGTACATAGCAGGATCTAGCCCAATAGACTTTATCCACGCTTTGACGATTCGGGCGTACTGCCGGGTGGAGAGATGCACTGAGGCGTGTAGCCGGCTTGGGAAAAGACAATCCTCGCTGTGGAGTTGGGCTTGATGTATCCAGGCCTGTAGGGCCAGCCGCATTTGCTCTGTAATTTCAAACTGTACGGGACATTGGGTTTTCTGCTGCATCACTATCGCCCGCGATGACACGTGCTCCCCATGAGCAACGTCGCGAAGCTTGGTCAGATCGCAGGCTCGTAGTTTGCTATCGATGGCCAGATCGAAAAGGGCTAAATCACGAGTTTCCTCCGCGATTTGGAGCCTTACCCGAATGGCCCAGATATCTTTCAGTCGGAGCGGAGCTTTCTGCCCGACCAATTTTCCTTTGTTCCAAGGCTGATGGCTGCTGGTCGTAATGGCGTTCATGGCTTGTCCTCCATGTGAGGTAGGACAAGGATGGTCAACCCAATCCAGAGGCGCTAACCGACCCATTGTTGTCCTTCGTGGAGAACAGTTATCGGCCAAAAGCAGTCACTTACTGAAGACAAAGTCTGAGGGGCTCACTAAATGCCCCCGACGGTCTGGAGTCAATTGCGTGTTATCTAAGATGCGTCAGCTTCGCTTTCGCCCTCATAATCGTAGTCAATCAAGCTTGCCGACACTTGACAAATTTCAAATTGCTCTAAGGCCCTGGTGCCAGCAGCACAGTATTCTTAATTTCGATATTGAATCCAATATCGCGACCGGGAACATCATCCTTCCTTCTATGAGCACCGCTAGCTGAACCTTGATGTCTGTTTGAAGCCGCCGTACGCTATCGGCATTCATGGAGGAATCTGGCTGATGGCACGCGTGGGTTTGATACTGACACCGGGTTTTGCTGACTGGGAATACGCATTCATTGCTGGAACTGCGTCTCCATTTTATGGGATCGACGTCAGGTTTTTCGCACCTGTTACAGGGCCGCTCCACTCGCAGGGCGGATTGGCTGTAACTGTCGATAGTGGCTTGCAACAATGCCTGGACTGGAAACCGGACGTTGTTGTCGTGATTGGAGGAATGGTCTGGGAGCGTACAGATGCTCCGGATATTCGAGACTTTCTTCATGCTAGTCGTTCAAGTGGAGCGACAATTGCTGGCATCTGTGGTGGAACGCTGGCACTTGCGAGAGCTGGGCTACTCGACACGGTTCCTCATACCTCGAACAGCGCTGACTTTCTGCAAAAAAATGCCGTAGGTTATGACGGGCGCACACGCTATCGAAGCAGTGCAGTAGCTGTGGTTGCAGACCGCATCATAACTGCTCCAGGCCCTGCACCCGTTAGCTTCACCTGCGCAGTGTTCGAAGGTGCCGGATTATCTTCAGCGCTCATCTCTCAGTTCAGATCAATGCTAGCAGCGGAACATGGATGACCGCCTCGTTCCACAAATCAGCCCATCAGGTAATGTCTTCGACGGTCCTCTTCTGGCCGTTAGCTGTCCTTTTTTAAAGGCAGATGTAGGTCGAATGCAGCCACTCATTGCTTGAGCGCAAACAAGTCCTCTGCCAACTCACCGGGTTGCCGCAAGTCCATCAGCAGCACCTCTGCCTTGCTGTACCGAAAACCGGGCCTGAAGATACGGTCGACCGCCTCTGAGGCAAATCGGGTCATCAGCAGCGTGTCGCAGGGTGGGTATGCGCACAGGCGAGATTATGTCGCTGCGCTGGGATGAGGTCGACGTCGAGAAAAAGACGGCTCACATCTGCCGGATCGTGGTTGAAAAGCAGGCAGTGGAGCGGACCAAGACGAAATACACCCGCACCGTAATGTTGAACAGCCGGGCTCTTGGCGCACTGGCAAGGGCCAGAGAGATCGCGCAATACCGCTCGAAGCAGAAGCGCCGCGTCTCGACGGAGTCGCCATTCATCTTCCAACCTTCTGGCTCGTCACCACGAATCCAGCGTTCATTGCTTGGCAGCTTGGGCGCTCGGTGCAGGTGCTTCTCTCGACCTACGCCAAGTGGTTGAATTCTGCCAACGATTGGACGGAACTGGCGAAGCTGGAAAAGAACGTAATGGGTACAGGATTAAATATCGTTCACCTTGCGCCCTTTAGTCATAAGGCATTCGACAGCAATTCAGCCATACTCCAAAATGCATCGGTTTTAGGGGGAAAACCCTTGCACAGCCAACGACATACCAACTTTTAGTGAGCCTCAACGTGAAAACATCCCTGTCCATCCTCAGCCTGCTGCTGTTGCTCACAGGTACCGCGACCCTTCCGTCGACTGCTGCTGCACAACCCCCGGCCCAGGTTCAACGTGACCCATCCAAACTGCATCTGGCTTCGGGCAGCGCTCTGCTGATAGACCTGAACAGCAACCAGGAGCTGTATTCAAGCCATGCCGACCGCGTGGTGCCGATCGCTTCGGTGACCAAACTGATGACGGCGATGGTGGTACTGGATGCCAAGCTGCCCATGGATGAAATGCTCACCATGACCATTGCCAACAACCCGGAAATGAAAGGTGTGTACTCGCGCGTGCGCCTGGGCAGCCAGCTGGACCGCCGCGAAACCCTGCTGATTACCCTGATGTCGTCGGAAAACCGTGCGGCCAACAGCCTGGCCAACGCCTACCCCGGCGGCTATCCGGCGTTCATCAAGGCAATGAATGCCAAAGCCCGCAGCCTGGGAATGGCCCATACCCGCTATGTTGAGCCGACCGGCCTGTCGACGCAGAACGTATCCACTGCCCGCGACCTGGCCAAGCTGCTGATGGCCTCGCGCAAGTACCCCATGCTGAGCGAGCTGTCGACCACCCGCGAAAAGACCGTCGCCTTCCGCAAGCCCAACTACACCCTGGGCTTCCGTAACACCGACCACCTGGTGAACAAAAGCAACTGGGATATCAAGCTGACCAAGACCGGCTTCACCAACGAGGCCGGGCACTGCCTGGTACTGCTGACCCGCATGGACAACCGCCCGGTGGCCATGGTCATTCTCGATGCCTTTGGCAAGTACACCCACTTCGCCGATGCCAGCCGCATGCGTCAATGGCTGGAAACCGGTAGCGCCAAGCCGGCACCGGCGGTGGCCATGCAATACAAGGCCGACCGGCAGAACAAGGGGCGGTTGGCGGCCGAATGACCGCCATTTCCTGGAACGTGCGGGCTTGTTGGCGAAACAGACCACGCGGTGGATAGCACGGGCTTCGCCCGTGTTCGCGGGTAAACCCGCTCCTACACGACGGCCTGCGCCCAATCACCAATGTGTGTCCACCCTCGATAGGTGTAGGAGCGGGTTTACCCGCGAATAGTCGCGGCGGCAACGGTGAACGGCGGGTGGAAATTGGCCCGCAGGGCCGGCCCATTCGCGGGTAAACCCGCTCCTACAGCGGCCTGTGCATGTGTAGGAACGGGTTTACCCGCGAATACGGTCGCGGCGGCAACCGTGAACGGCGGGTGGAAATTGGCCAGCAGGGCGGCCCATTCGCGGGTAAACCCGCTCCTACAGCGGCCTGTGCATGTCCAATCAGGCCGTAGCGCTGACCATACCGCCCGCACTGCTGCCGCCCTCTTGCTGCAACAGCTCCAGCAACTGCGCCGTGGCCGCCATGATCTGCCCGTTGAGGGTGGCAATGCTCGCCTGCTTGGCACCTATCGCTGCCGCCTTGGCAGCCTCGTCCATCTTGCTGTTCTGCAATGCCGCCAATTGTTTCTGCTCTTCTGCCAGTTGCTTCTGCAGATCCTTGATCAACTGACGCAGCTCGCTCACAGCCCCCGATTCGCCACTGCCTTCAGCGTCGGTGGATTGCGCCTGGCTACCCACCGACACCTTCATGCTGTCACTGCTGACGCTCAACGGCCCCACCGCCTCACCGGCCTGTTTCGCCTGTTCACGCTCGGTTGCTGCGTTCGCGCTCAGCGTCTGCGCTGAAACACCATTGATCATCAGGTTGCTTGCCGTGATGCCGCTCATGTCGATTCCCTGCCTGAAAGATTGGTCCTTGCCGTAACCAACACATCGGCCGCCTCACGCTGTTCTTTAGCCCGCTTAAATTCCCCCTCGGCTGGCTCGTTCCAACTCATGTACTTGCGCAGGAGCCGGAGCCCCGGCGGGCGTCCATATTCGACCATTCAGGGAATCGCAGCCATGAGCCAGTCCTCACAGCAGGAAACCATCAAAGACATGATCGGCGTGGGCTTCGGCCCCTCCAACCTAGCCTTGGCCATCGCCCTGGAAGAACTCGCCGAATCCCGGGGCCATGCGCTCGACGCACTGTTCATCGACAAGCAGCAAGACTACCACTGGCACGGCGAGACCTTGGCTACCCAGAGCGAGTTGCAGATCTCGTTCCTCAAGGACCTGGTGTCGCTGCGCACCCCGACCAGCCCGTACAGCTTCGTCAACTACCTGCACCAGAAGCAGCGCCTGGCCGACTTCATCAACCTCGGCACCTTTTACCCCTGCCGCCTGGAGTACAACGACTACCTGCGCTGGGCCGCCGAGCATTTCACCTCCCAGGCGGTGTATGGGCAGGAAGTGTTGCGCATCGAACCGCACGTGCATGCAGGCCGGGTCCAACACCTGTGCGTAATCACGCGTGACAGACAAGGCCGCGAATACAGCCGCCCCACCCGCTCGGTGGTGGTGGGCAGCGGTGGCACACCGAAAATTCCGGAAAACTTCGGCGCCTTCAAGGACGACCCGCGAGTGTTCCACCACTCGCAGTACCTGAGCAGCCTGACCAAACTGCCGTGCACGGCTGGCAAGCCCATGCGCATTGCCGTGATCGGCTCAGGCCAGAGCGCCGCCGAGGCATTCATCGACCTCAACGACAGCTATCCGTCAGTCAAGGTCGACATGATTCTGCGCGGCTCGGCCCTCAAGCCCGCCGACGACAGCCCCTTCGTCAATGAGATCTTCTCGCCCGACTATACCGACCTGGTCTACAACGAACCGGCCGACCAGCGCAGCAAACTGCTGGGCGAATACCACAACACCAACTACTCGGTCGTCGACCTCAACCTGATCGAGCGCATCTACGGCATCCTCTACCGGCAGAAGGTTGCCCATCAGCACCGCCACAACGTGCTGTGCCGGCGCCAGGTGGAAGCAGTGGTGGCCACCCGCGAAGGCCTGGAACTGACCCTGCGCGACCTCGCCACCGGCCAGCAGCAAACCCACCGCTACGATGCCGTTATCCTCGCCACCGGCTACGAGCGCCGCTCGCACCGTGAATTGCTGGCGCCGCTGGCCGATTACCTGGAGGACTTCAGCGTCGACCGCAACTACCGCGTACTGGCCAGCCCTGACTTGCAAGCCTCGGTGTACCTGCAGGGCTTCTGCGAAAGCAGCCACGGCCTGAGTGACACCCTGCTTTCGGTCCTGCCAACCCGCGCTGCGGAAATTGGCCGAGCGCTGTACCAGGATCTGGAGCAGCTGCACGAAAAACCCCAAGCAGCAGTGGCGCTGACCCGCGCCTGACCCCTCTGCAACCCGCCATCAAGGCCGGACTGATGCCTCGTGCGCAGTCCGGTTTTTGTGCTTTGAAACATTTAGTTTCATTTTAACCTGCAGGTTTTCAATTCTCATTCGTCCTTATCAGTACAGCACTCTTTGGTTGGCACACGCTCGACCACCAATAGCAGAAGACCGTCTGATGGCCAAATCACCGAAAAAATCCAAATCCAGGCTGTGGTTCCTGGTCCACAGCTGGCTCGCCTTGCCGATCTGGTTCTTTGTCCTGATCGTCTGCTTCACCGGCATGCTCGCCGTGGTCAGTCAGGAAATCGTCTGGCTCGCCGATCCGGCGGTGCGCGCCAACAAGCCAGACGCGGACACCGAGCGCATGAGCTTTCAGCAGGTACTGGAGGCCTTGAACAAGGCCGAGCCGGACATGGTGGTGGAGCGCCTGAGCCAGCCGGATGGTTCGCACTTCGCGGTAAAAGCCAATGTCACGCTGCCTGACGGCACCAGCCCGACGCTGTATGTAAACCCCTACACCGGAACCATTCAGGGCAGGACCCCAGACTTCAACTTCGAAGCCTTCACCCGCGCCCTGCACGGCTGGTGGCTGGTGCCGTTCACCAACGGTTTCAGCTGGGGCTGGTATCTGGTATCGCTGCTCGGCCTGCCGATGCTGGCCTCGTTGGTCACCGGCCTGGTGGTTTACAAGAAGTTCTGGAAAGGCTTTTTCAAACCCGTGCGTACCGGCCATGGTTCGCGAATTTTCTGGGGTGACCTGCACCGTCTGTCCGGGGTGTGGTCAATCTGGTTCATTGCGGTCATTTCCGTCACCGGCACCTGGTTCCTGATCCAGGCGATCCTGTCTGACAACCACATCACCCTTTCCAGCCAGCCCATCGTGCCGGTGATCGCCCGTGAGGAAGTGCCACAAACGCCAGATGGCAGCCCCGCCTCGCGCATCGACCTGGATGAGGCGGCACGCCTTGCCGGTCTGGCGATCCCAGGGCTGGAAGTGACCTCCATCTCGCTCCCCGCCACTGCCTACAGCCACGTCACGCTGTCTGGCCCGGGCTGGTACCCGTTGATGTTCCAGAGTGCTTCGGTGAATCCGTACACACGCAATGTCGACAGCCAGTTCCTGATCAGCGACCGTTCGGCGCTGGAGTTCGTCACCGAGTCCATGCGCCCGCTGCACACCGGCGACTTTGGCGGTTTGCCGATCAAGCTGGTGTGGTTCTTCTTCGGCCTGATCCTGACCCTGATGGTGCTCAGCGGCCTGCTGATCTGGACCAAACGCACCGCCCAGGCCACCGCCGCGGCCCTCAAGCGCAGCGAGCGCGCTCCACGTGCGGCACACAGTGAAACCACCGTGGAGATCCACTCATGAGCCAGGCCCTGCCCGCCAGCCCGCTGAAGCAGCTTTGGCTGAAGTGGCGTTTTCATCTGAACATCCTGCTGATCCTCATCCCGCTGGGCTTCATGCCCAAGTACTTCGCCGACGCCAGGCTGTTCCGCGGCGAGGCGGGCCTTGGCGCCAACGTGATCAGTGACATCCAGGTCGGCCCCTACAGCCTCGACCTTGCCGAACTGCGTGACGAGGCGCCACGCGCCGACGGCCCGGCCGGCTACTTCAAATCGTTCAATGCAGCGTTGTGCAAGGCCTGCATAAAGGACGTCAAGGCCGCCTACCTGCGCATCGGCAAGCCACGCAGCCTGCGCGCCGCCGGCACCATTTTCTTCGGTGCACCGTACAACATGGGCACCTCGTTGCCGATCCCGCCGCGCACCAAACCCGATGCGCACATCTGGATCACCCTGGAAGGCTGGGACGGCAGCATGCACCAGGCGTCGATCCCCCTGGCCAAGGCATCGCCAGCCACCGTTGCATGGCTCGAGAAACAAGGAGGCAACAAATGAAATACCTGATGCGCACCCTGACGCTGCCCTTCCTGATACTGGCTGCCAGCCCGGCGCTGGCGCACAACCCGATGTGCGAATGCGAGGAGCTGGCCAACGGCCAGGTCAAGTGCACCGGCGGTTTCTCGGACGGCAGCGGTGCCCCCGGGGTGACCCTGGACGTGATCGGTTATGACGAACAGGTGCTGGTCGGCGGCAAGCTTGGCGACGACTCGACGCTGACCTTCAAGCGCCCGGACGGCGAATTCTATGTGCTGTTCGATGCCGGCCCCGGGCACGTGGTGGAAGTGGACTACGCCGATATCGCCCAACCATGAGCCGCGCCCAAGTCATTCGCCCGGCTGGTGCCGGGCACGAAACCCTGTACGTGCTGCTGGCAAGCCTGCTGATCGTGGTGCTCGCCGCCAGCGTGGTGCTGCTGCGCGGTGAGCGCGAGGACGAACAGGCCATCGCCAGCCACCAGATCGACGCCCGCCGCGACCTCACCGCCGCCGAACAAGGCCTGTACACCGACCTGCGGGTAGCCTTCGACGAGATCCAGCTACTGCGCGAAGAAAACGCCGTCACGCCCAGCGTAAAGGCCCTGGCCGAAGAAGGCCTGCCGCCGTTCGTGGTCGATGCCGGCAGCCAGAGCCGTGGCGGCCACCAATGGTCATGGCTGGAACCCGGCGCCTACCTGGGTCGCAGCCAGGCCCCGGAAGTTGCCGGCAGCCTGCTGCTGATCCTGCCACCCGACAGCACAGGCCAAGCCGATGTCTGGCTGCGCCGCGACAGCGCCGCCGTGATCCCGGACGACCTCGGCCAGGCCGCCCTGATCGCCGCTGGCTGGCAGCAGGTGGTCAGCCACTACGACGCCGGTGTTACCCGCGAACACCGTCACTGAACCCAAGGACCCGCCCATGTTTCGCTCCGCCCTCGCCCTGCTCCTGTCCCTTGCCCTGCCGGCAATGGCCCTGGCCGATAACAGCAAGCCGCTGCGAATCGGCATCACCCTGCACCCCTACTACAGCTACGTGAGCAATATTGTCGGCGACAAGGCCGAGGTGGTTCCCCTGATTCCGGCGGGCTTCAACCCGCACGCCTACGAGCCGCGGGCCGAGGACATCAAGCGCATCGGCACGCTGGACGTGGTGGTGCTCAACGGTGTTGGCCATGACGATTTCGCAGACCGCATGATCGCCACCAGCGAAAAACCCGACATCGCCACTATCGAAGCCAATCAGAACGTGCCGCTGCTGGCGGCCACTGGCATCGCCGCGCGCGGTGCCGGCAAGGTGGTCAACCCGCACACCTTTCTGTCGATCAGCACCACCATCGCCCAGGTGAACAACATCGCCCGTGAACTGGGCAAGCTCGACCCGGACAACGCCAAGCTTTACACGCAGAACGCCCGTGCCTACGCCAAGCGCCTGCGCGCCCTGCGTGCCGAGGCCCTGGCCAAGGTCACCGAAGCCCCTGGCGCAACGTTCCGGGTCGCTACCATTCATGCCGCCTATGACTACCTGGTGCGCGATTTCGGCCTGGAGGTGACCGCTGTCGTCGAGCCGGCCCATGGCATCGAGCCCAGCCCGGCGCAGCTGAAAAAGACCATCGACCAGCTCAAGGCGCTGGACGTGCGGGTGATTTTCTCGGAAATGGACTTCCCGTCGGCCTATGTCGAAACCATTCAGCGTGAGTCCGGTGTGCGCTTGTATCCGTTGACGCATATCTCCTACGGCGAGTACACCAAGGACAAGTACGAGGTGGAAATGAAGCGCAACCTCGACACGGTGGTCCGCGCCATTCAGGAGAACCGCGCATGACCGCTGCCGCCAAGCTGGCGACAGCCTGCGGGCCGCGCATCGAGTTCACTGGCATCGATCTGACCTTGGGGCGCACGCGCATCCTCGAACAGGTCAGTTTCAGCGTGGCAGCAGGCAGCGTGCACGCCATCGTCGGCCCCAACGGCGGTGGCAAGAGCTCGTTGATCAAAACCCTGCTCGGGCAGATGCCACACCAGGGCCAGCTGACCTTGCATTGGCCAGGTGAGCGCGAAGTGATTGGCTACGTGCCGCAGGCACTGGAGTTCGACCGCGGCCTGCCCATGACCGTGGACGATTTCATGGCCGCCATGTGCCAGCGCCGCCCGGCCTTCCTCGGCCTGTCGCGGCGCGTGAAGCCGGCCATTGATGCAGCCCTGGTAAAGGTTGGCATGCTCGACAAGCGCACGCGGCGCATGGGGGCACTGTCCGGCGGTGAGCGCCAGCGCGTGCTGCTGGCCCAGGGCCTGATCCCCGAGCCGCAATTGCTGGTGCTGGACGAACCGATGTCGGCCCTCGATGAAGCCGGAATCCAGGTGTTCGAACAGTTATTGCAGGGCTGGCGCCAGGCCGGCACTACCGTTCTATGGATCGAGCATGACCTGGAAGCCGTGTTGCGCCTGGCGGACCGGGTAACAGGCCTGAACCGCCAGGTGCTGTTCGATGCGCCGCCTGCCCAGGCCCTGACCCCGGAGCGCCTGCTCGGCCTGTTCTCCGTTCACCCGCGTAGCGAGAGCCTTGCCTGATGAGTTTTGAAATCTTTCGCCAAACGGTCCAGGACTGGGCCACTGCCGGCTATCTGCCCGAGGCGTTGGCCTACGGCTTCGTGGTCAACGCCCTGTTGGCCGGCCTGATGATCGGCCCGGTGTTGGGTGGCCTGGGCACCTTGGTGGTGGTCAAGCGCTTTGCGTTCTTCTCCGAAGCGGTGGGCCATGCGGCGCTGACCGGCGTGGCCATCGGTATCCTGCTGGGTGAGCCCTATACCGGCCCTTACGGCAGCCTGTTCGGCTACTGCCTGCTGTTCGGCATCCTGCTCAACTTCCTGCGCAACCGTACCGGGCTGTCGCCGGACACACTGATTGGCGTGTTCCTGTCGGTGTCGCTGGCGCTGGGCGCCAGCCTGCTGCTGATGCTGGCGGGCAAGATCAACGTGCACATCCTCGAAAACGTGCTGTTCGGCTCGGTGCTGACCGTTAGCGCCCAGGACCTGGTCGTGCTGGGCATCGTCGCAGTGCTGGTGCTGGCCTTGGCGCTGCCGCTGTACAACCGCATCATGCTGGCCAGTTTCAATCCGCAGCTGGCGGCTGTGCGCGGGGTGGCGGTTAAGACCCTGGACTATCTGTTCGTTGTGCTGGTGACATTGGTGACCGTGGCTGCGGTGAAGGTGATCGGGGCCATCCTGGTCGGTGCACTGCTGGTCATCCCGGCCGCCGCCGCTCGCCTGGTCAGCCAGTCGCTCAAGGGCTTTTTCTTCCTGTCGGTGCTGATTGCCACCATCAGTACCCTGTTCGGCATCCTGCTACCGATCGTTTTCGACCTGCCAGTGCCGTCTGGGGCCGCGATCATCCTGGTTGCCGGCATCTGCTTTGCCCTGGCCGCCCTGGCCCGCGCGCTCGTTCCCCGCCTGCAAGGAAATCCGGCATGAACTTCAAACACCTGACCCTGGCGCTGGCACTGGCCGGCCTACCGTCCCTGTCTTTCGCCACGCAAGTGCTGACGACCCTGCCGGTCACCCACAGCCTGGCCAGCGCCTTGCTCGAAGGCACTGCGGTGCAGCTCCAGCGGGCGGCACCGGCCAACCTGCCTGCCAGCCGCCAGCCGTCGTATTTCAGTGGGCGTGGCGGCGCAGGCCTGCACAAGGCCGCCCAGCAGGCAGATGCGGTGATCGCCGTGCGTTCGATCTGGCGTGACGACCCGCTGTACCCGATGGCTCGGCGCAGCAATATCCGCATTGTCGAGATCGATGCCGCACGACCGGTGGATGGTGCCCTGCCGGGCATTGCGGTGAGCGGTGACGATGCCTATGACGCTTACCCCTGGCTCAACCCGACCAACCTCGGGCGCATGGCTGACGTGGTGGCCAATGACCTGGAGCGCCTGGCGCCGGACGACAAGGCAAAGATCCAGGGCAACCTGGCAGGGCTCAAGCGCCAATTGCTGGAGCTTTCGGCCAGCAGCCAGACGCGGCTGGCCAAAGTCGACAACCTGACGGTGGTGAGCCTGTCGGAGCGGCTGGGCTATCTGGTCAACGGGTTGAACCTCGATGCGGTCGAGCAGCCGCTGCCGGCCGATTGGGATGCGGCCGCACTCAAGGCGCTGGGGGAGAACCTGAAGGCGCAGGACGTGGCGCTGGTGCTGGACCATCGTCAGCCGGACGCGGCAGTGGCCGAGGTGATCAAGGCGGCCGGGGCCAAGCTGGTGGTGGTGGAGAGTGACCCTGAGGATGCGATTGCGGGGCTCGAGGCCAGCGTTGACCAGGTGGTTGGGGCACTGGGCGAGCGCTGATCGGACAGGCTCGCGCGGCTGCAGTGGACACGCACCGGTGGTTCGTAGGAGCGGGTTCACCCGCGAATGGGCCGGACCTGCTGGCCAATCTCCACCCACCGTTCACCGTTGCCGCCGCCACCATA
>NZ_JBAMDI010000200.1:0-13987 GCF_036961695.1 Pseudomonas sp. CGJS7
TTGTAGTTGAGCTGCGAATCGATGTGCTTGCCCCCGATATCGAGCATGCGGATTTCCCCGGGCGAGAGCACTTCGAACAAGCGGTCGTCGTCGCTCTTGCTGTTGGGGTCCAGGCGCAGGCGCTTGCCGTCTTCTTCCGCGGTCCAGTTGCCGTCGCCCTTGGAGGGCTCGCCCTTTTCGCCCTGATAGGTCTCTTCGATGGTGTAGCTGCCGTCGGCCTTGAACTCGATCTTGGTGTCGATGCCGCTGCAATCGGCGCAGGGCACCACGCCGCTGAAGGTGCCGGCGAAGGCGGCGGCGTCGAAGCCGGGCTTGGGCGCTTCGGCGGCCGGTGCGGGCTCGGCGGCCGGGGCGGCTTCGGCGGCCTTGGGCGTTTCGGCGGGGGCGGCCGGTTCGGCGGGCTTGTTGCACGCGCTCAAAGCGAGCGCAGCCAGACAGGCGAGGGCGAGCAATTTCTGCGACATGTGCGGTTCCTTATGCGGTGGTTTTTTACGATAGGCGAGAAAACTTCCATTGCCAGCGGCGGGCGCGGGCGTGGCGCGCGAAAAACCCGCGCTCGCTCACTGTTTGCGCCCTGGCCGCCGGCCGTCAGCGCTTGCCGCCGAAGATGCCGCCGAGCAAGCCGCGCAGAATCTGCCGACCGACCTGGCTGCCGACCGTGCGCGCGGTCTGCTTGGCCATGGTCTCGACCATGCCCTGACGGCGCTTGGTGCCGAACACCGCATCCTTGACCGCCTGACCGAACCCGCCTTCTTCCCGGTCGTCCTGCTCGCGGGTCTTGGCCGCCGGCGCCTGTGCCTGTTCGGTCGCCGCCTCAGCGCGCTTGACCAGCATTTCTGCGGCCGACTCGCGATTGACCGTGGTGTCGTACTTGCCGCCGATCGGGCTGCCCGCGCGCACCTGCGCGCGCTCGGCCTCGGTGATCGCGCCCATCCGGCAACGCGGCGGCGCCACCAGCGTGCGCTCCACCGGCATCGGCACGCCCTTGTCCTGCAAGGTCGACACCAGCGCCTCGCCGGTGCCGAGCTTGGAAATCGCCTCGGCCACGTTCAAGGCCGGATTGGGCACGAACGTCTCCGCCGCCGTGCGCACCGCCTTCTGATCGCGAGGGGTGAACGCACGCAGCGCATGCTGCACCCGGTTGCCGAGCTGGCCGAGAATGTTGTCGGGAATATCGTCGGGGAACTGCGAGCAGAAATACACGCCCACACCCTTGGAGCGGATGATCCGCACCACTTGCTCGACCCGCTGCTGCAACGCCGCCGGCGCGTCGTCGAACAACAAATGCGCCTCGTCGAACACGAACACCAGCTTGGGCTTGTCGATATCGCCGACTTCCGGCAGTTGCTCGAACAACTCCGACAACAGCCACAGCAGGAAGCTGGAATACAGCCGCGGCTTGAGGATCAGCGAATCGGCCGCGAGCACGTTGACCACCCCGCGCCCGTCGGTGGTGGTGCGCATCAGATCGTTGAGCTCCAGCGCCGGCTCGCCGAAGAAATGGTTGGCGCCGTCCTGTTCCAGACGCAGCAGCGAACGCTGGATCGCGCCGACCGACTGGGTGCTGACCAAGCCGTAGCTGGTGGAAATGTCCTTGCGCTCCTCGGCCACCAGGCCCAGCAACGCGCGCAGGTCTTCCAGATCCAGCAGCAACAGGCCGCGGTCGTCGGCCAGCTTGAACACGATATCGAGCACGCCCGACTGGGTGTCGTTGAGTTCCAGGATGCGCGCCAGCAGGGTCGGGCCCATTTCGCTGACCGTGGTGCGTACCGGATGGCCGAGCTTGCCGAACAGGTCCCAGAACACCACCGGATTGGCGGCCGGCGTCCAATCGGTCTCGCCGATCTCGGTCAAGCGCGCCTGCAGCTTGTCGTTGCTGGCCCCGGGCATCGCCAGACCGGCGACATCGCCTTTCACGTCGGCCAGGAACACCGGCACGCCCTGACGCGAAAACCCTTCGGCCAAGGTCATCAAGGTGACCGTCTTGCCGGTGCCGGTGGCCCCGGCGACCAAACCGTGGCGATTGCCGAGCTTGGTGTGCAGGAACACCTGTCCGCTTTCGGGCGTGGTGACCGCCTTGCCGATCAGGATGTCGTGCGGGTTTGCAGCGGGGGTCGGGGCCATGTCCGGGTCCGTGGTTCAGTGAAGGAGCAGGGGCCGATTCTAGCGGCAGCGGTGAGGGGTTCGTGAACTGTGACAATCGGGCGGCGCGGGCGGCGGCCGCTGCTACCGACGCGTGAGGCGTCGGCCACGAAAAACGGCCGGCGCCGCCGCGTACCGTCAGGGCTTCGCCTCTGCGGCCTTATCGACGAACGCGCGGCCGCTCGGCCCGGTGCCGCTGACCTGGATCACCGTAGGCTCGCGGATCTCGACATAGTGGGGAACCCCGGCCGGCTCGGTATAGAAACTGCCCGCGGGCAGCTCCTTCAAATCCGCGGCCACGACTTTCTCGCCATAACCGGTGTACCAAGTGCCCGAGAGGATGGTGATCTCGCGCGAATCGGTATGGGTGTGCGGCGCCAGCTTGAAGCCGGCGGGGAACTTGAGCCGGATCGTATAAGGCCCGGGCTTGGCCGGATCGCCGATCAACAAGGTCTGCTCCATTCCGGGCATCGCCAACCGACCTTGCGAAGACCACTTCATCTCCGACGGCGTCAATGCCACCGCCGACGGATCGGCGGCTTGCGCCACCAGTGCGGCCGAAAGCAAAGCCAACGCGTAAACGACTTTAGCGTGCATGAGGTGTCTCCTTATCGTGAGCCGCGCGGGGCGGCGGGGCGTTGCAGACTCTGCGCTGCGTGTGCGGGGCCGCGAGCGTCGATGATCGCGTTTGTGCGTGTACTTGTTGTGCAGAAGAAGTGATGCGGGATGCGTAGGCGACACCCGATGGCTGTACCTCCCCCTCACCGTCATTCCGGCGAAAGCCGGAATCCATTTTGACTTTGGCTCCGGCGCCACAGACGGCGCCGTTTTGTCAGCGACTCAGGCGATACTGGGGCCGCACAGCAGCGAGCGTGACTGTGCCACTCTCCACACAAGAAGTACCCGGCAACTAAGGAATGACGCCATGGCTATCGGCCCTGAACTACAAGCCAAGATTGACGCGCTAGAAGATGACACGTTGAAAGAATGGATCATTGGCGTTCTTACGGGGCCCGGTCAAAAGAAGGCGACCGATGAAGATATCTACGAAACGATACTGGGTGGCTATGCGATGGCCACAGAACAGCAGGCTCAGCTGAGGACGTGGAGAGATGAAGAAGTGGCTGCATTTGCAACCTATTTCTACAGCGAATGGCCCGAGCGGTACGTTGAGTTTCTGCAGCAAGAAAGGGATTTCGATGAGATCGAAGCGGCGTTCTCATGGGGTGTGTTTCGATTGATATGCGTGTGGATGCCGGATTTGAACGATGCGGACGCTACGGGATTGTTCGGTAAATTTCGCGACTACGCCAAGGCGAACGTTGCCTGATCAAGGAGGAGTGAATGGCTATGAATTTCTTGCTGGCGCATACAACGAGCTTGACGTATGCCTATCGCGCGGGCGGCCCGAGGTTGCTCGACGTCTATCGGACCATGGCACAAGCAGGTGGCCGTGAGCTGGCCATTTCTAGAACGGTCGCATTCGAAATTGAGGCTGGTCCGCTCAGGCGCGAATTGGGTGAGTACCTGGTTGACCGGAAGGTTCCGATTCTTGAGGCTCCAGAGACACAACGGTTGCTGAGGACGGGCGCCATTTCCCATGAAGGCGCGAGCAATGATTCCCTGATAGAGATCGCTAACCGTGAGCTTGAAGAAGGCCGTAGTCCAATTGTCTGGTCGGACTATGAACATGCATAGCTTGATCTGAATCGTAGACTGTTTGAGGCGTCGGACAGACCGGTCGCGACGACCGGTGCGCGCAGCCTGGGACACCGTCCGCAACCCGCGACTCCCCTCGCGCAAAGCAAGAGGGCTTGAGCGCAAGGCATTGAGCTTTGCGCGCAACCCTCCGCATGCCAGTCGCCATCCCGCGCAGCCCTACCGCGACCCATTTGGCTTGCGTGCAAGCCGCAACGTATCGCGACCACAAGCCACCGAGCACCGATCGCAATGCCTTACGGGGCAAGGGCAAGCCGCGAAGCCTTGCGCGCGACCGTCCCGGCTTGCGCGCAAGCCAAAAGACGTCGCAAACGCAAGGTGCGAGCAGTTGCGCGCGACAGACGGCGAGACGCGCGCAACGCACCGCGCTTAGCGAATGGGGCAGGCGCGGTCGCGACTGGGATTCAACGGCTTGCGAACGAGGCGACGCGGCTGGGCTGCAAAGCCGCGCGTCTTGCGTCCGGCGCCTTTTCGCTCGCGCGCAAGGCAATTTGCCTTGCGATTGCGGCGATACGAGCCGGGTTTGTCTCTCAGTGAAACGAGACCGGGACTGCGCCTACTGCCATCAGCCCCCAAGGACTCCTATATGGCTGCGAAGCCTTAAGTCAGTGCACCCGGCGCGAGGCCGCCGGCCAACGGCCAATACCGCCGTCGCCTTCGCCATCGGGCGTCCACGCGCAAGCCTCCAGTACGGGGTCCAGTCGCCGGGCGAGGGCGTGGAACACATCGCGCAGCAAACGGGGATCGTGGCCGGCGGCGTAACCGACCTCGCTCAGCACCTCAGGCTGCAAGGTGCGCACGATGCCGTGCAGCTCTTGATGAAAGGCAAACAGGGTTTTAAAGGCATCGACGGTCATCACCACCCCCTCGCGAGCGGGGGTAGGGTCGGGTTTGCGGGGCATAAGCGGCACTCCTGTCCTTGAGCGGGAAACCCGCGCGGCGCACAACGCGACGGCGGGGTGTCGGGAGGTTCGAAACCGCACGTAGACGGCGGGCATATTCCCCTTGCGGGTGTTGTATTAGCCGCCCTCCCGACGCAGGCAAACGCGTCGACATGCCTAAGCTTCAGGCATGAAAAACCCACCGATTAACAGAGGTGGGAACCGCTACGTGAGGAGTTTCGACGCTCCTTGCTTGCGACTTTGCATAACCCGCGAATGGCTGTCAATCGTCGGATTTTATGTCCGCATGAACGATGTAGATAACTGCGCCGTTCGGCACACACGATCGTTAGTGTGCTGGTAACCGTTGCTAGATGACTGCGTGTGGACGCAAAATCTGGACATGGCACTGGTTGCGCCCGCAAGTCCCCGGAAGGATCCATTCCTATGCTGAACGCAATGATCGCTGCTCGCATCAAAAACCTCCTTGTCGCAATCGTCGTTTCAGCGGGTTCCTGCTCTGCTCAAGCTGAAGAGTCTGGTAGCAAGTTCCGTTCTAGGTGCTTAGTCACCGAGAAAGACGCCGAGGGGGCGTGGAGTGCTTCGCGGAATTTACTCGTGCGCAACGGGGTTGTCAGTTCGGCGATAGATAGCTATGAGTGGCGCGCGAAAGAAAGCGCTACGTTTGCCCCTGGGGCGACCTTGAAATGGGGTGTCGGCTACGATTGGTCGTCGCAAGAAGCCTTGCAGAAAGCTATCCCGGAAGACCGAGTCCTGGTGATTCTGAATTTCTGGTACGACGCGGAACGAGTCGACACGCCCATGAAGAGGCCGGATAACAGCTGGATCCATCTCTACCGATCAGCTAACCCGGAAGAGCGTTTTTCTTCTAACACGACCAGTCTGACCGGTGTCATGTCCTGGAGTCAGTTCAATAATGGCAACGTCAGCGCGACGGCAGTAATCGAGCTCGATCATTTTCTGGCCTTCGGTGCGGGGTTTGATAAGCTGGTTTGGAACATAAGAACCGCGCCCGATGAAATTGGCGCGACGTATGCCTTGGCTAAGGGTGTTGTTCCGGTCTCGACAATGCGGAACAAGGTCTCGCAGATTTCAAAGCTGCGTCGCGTGCTCGACAAAAAGGCAGCGAACTTTCAGGCCGAATGCAATGGCGATGAACCTCCCATTGAAGTTGACTTGGGGTCAGGCTCGCGATGAGCTCGAACTCACCGCAAGATGATTAAGGCGGCATCTGCATGCGTTTCAATCCGCGGCATCACATAGCAAGCGCCCATGATCTCGAATTCATCCCGTCGCAATCAGTTGGGCAAGCATCTTTTATGTATGAATCGCTAAGCCTTAAGGAACTGCGCCATGCCCATCAGTCCTGAACTGCAAGCAAAAATCGATGCTTTGGAAGACGAAAAACTTAGGGCCAGAATTCTTGGGGTGCTTACTGGGCCCGGGATACGGCGGGCAAGCGATGAGGAGATCTACGAGTCCATAGTCTCTGACTACGCGGCTGCTGAGGCGTACTGGGGAAAGTTGAAGAAGTGGCGGGACGAGGAGGTAGCAGATTTCGCTCAGTACCTTAAAGGAAGGTGCCCAGGGGACTACCTCGAATTTCAGCGGCAAGAAAAAGAGTATCAGGAAATCGAAGATGGACTCGCTTGGATCGTTTTTCGCGTAATACGGGAGTGGCGCCCTGGTCTGGATGAGTCTGATGTCATCGGTTTGTTTGGCAAATTCCGAGGGTACGTCAGATTGCATTTGATCTGATCAGGGAAGATCGAGTGACTACACGCTATTTTTTGGCAGATACGAGCAGTTTGGTTTTTGCCTACCGCGCAGGTGGTACGCAGTTGCTTGACGCCTACCGAAGGGCTGTGGAAGCAGATGGGTATAAGCTCGCTATTTCCACAACGGTTCAGAGAGAGATTTTCAAGGGGCCTCTCGGAGAAGATCTGGGGCTTTATCTTGCTGAGCAGAAAATAACCGTTCTCGTTGCCTCCAAGACAGAGTTGGAGCTGGCGTCTGCTCGTACTGAAGAGGAGAGAAAAAGACTTTCTAAGAATGCAGGTGAGCGCTCATTACGTGAAATTGCCACCCTCGAAAGCGCGGAAGGCCGCAGTGTCGTCATCTGGTCGGACGACAGGTATTTCGCATCGCCGCAGATACTCCGAGAGTTGCAGCGAGAGATCCCGACTCTCCAGTTGAAGATCACCAGCAAAGTGCTCGATCAGTTGAATTTAGATGGCCGGATCACAGAAGCCGAGTATCAGCAGCACCTAGCAGGCTACCGAAAGCAGGATCAGTTCACTGGCGACCGCCTGAACTCATTCGACCCCGCCCTATCTCCAGCAACAACCCCAGCCCCCGATCTCCCCGAAGCCGATCCCCCCCTCCGCGGCCCCAAAGACCAACGCGGCTTCGCCTCCAAAGAACTCCTGCTCGGCGAAGTCCCCAGAAACACCCTGATCCGCTCCGGCGGCCTGCTGGCCTCCGGCGCCGATCTGGCCGTGAGCGCGCAACGCGTCGCCGAACTGCTGGAACAAGACAACCCGGCCGCAGCGCAGTCCGAGGCTTCGCGCGCGGTGGCGCGCACGGCCGGCGGTTGGGCCGGCGGCAGCGCGGCGGCGTCGTTGGTGGGGACTTCGGGCTATCTGCCGGCGGCCGTTGTCGTGGCCGACGCGATGCTGCTCAGCAAGGCCTTCGAAAGAGGCGTGGATTTGCAGGAAAACCGCGACATCACTCAGGTGGAAGACCGACAGAAGGTGAAGTGGGCGTTCAACGGCCGCAATTGGGAACGTGAGGCTCTGCTCGATAAGACCGTCGATGGTGAGAACAATCCGGTCAAAGACAAGATCGGCGCGAATTACGACAAGGCGCGCGAGCTGGGCACTCTCGCCAGCGCCAAGGCGGTCGAGTTTGCGCTGCGCGATCCGCCGCGGCCGCAAAACCCGTTCGATCTACCGGCCAGCCCTTCCGATCAGCGCGGCGAGAGCAACCCGAATTGGCAGCGCAATCCGCAGACCGACGATTGGCAGCGTCTGGTCCGGATCGGCTCGTCGGGCGCTAACGATCGCGGCACTTACGAGCAGCAGATCGCGTTGCCGGAACGGGCGATGGAGTTGAACCGCGAGGCGGTGGCGCGGATCCAGCACAACATCGCCAACGGGCGCGAGACTATCGCCGCCGTGTATTTGCAGAACTATGCCGCGCAGCGGTCCAGCGATTTCGAC
Source organism: Pseudomonas sp. CGJS7 (assembly GCF_036961695.1). Taxonomy (NCBI): domain Bacteria; kingdom Pseudomonadati; phylum Pseudomonadota; class Gammaproteobacteria; order Pseudomonadales; family Pseudomonadaceae; genus Pseudomonas; species Pseudomonas sp. CGJS7. Next base: position 7,985 of record NZ_JBAMDI010000200.1, read on the forward strand.
CGGGTGCCCGCGGCAGTGCAGTGGGCGCGGCCGCGGCCGGATGAGGTGCAGGGTTCGGACGGGCAGTTGTATCGGCGCGGCGCGGAGGGTCAATGGACCGGCGCCGGCCGCCAGGCGCAGGGCAATCTGGCGTTGGAGCTGGAATTGACCCGGATGGCGCGCGAGCCGTCGCTGGAGCAGTTGAACGCGCGCATCGCCGCACTCGATGCGCGGCCCGCGCCGACCGAGCAAGAGCGGCAGCAGAATCAGTTGCTGCATCAGTATCGCGTGACTCCCGAGCGGATCGAACTCACGCCGCAATGGCAGCAGTCGATCGAATTGGCGCTGCAGCGCACCCGCGATGAACACGGGATATCCGGGGCGGGCTCGCTGCAGTTGCTGCGCGGCAGCAATGGTGCGTATGGCGCCGACAGTCCTATCGCGCATTACCAGCGCGGCGCCGATGGCGTGGATCGCTTGGTCGCGCAGACCAGCAGCGAAGAGATTCTGCAGGCGCGCCAGGACGTGCTGGCCGGCCGGGCGCCGCAAGCGCCGGTGCCGGATTCGCCGGAGTTGCGCATCGCCGCGTTGTCGCCGCAGCAGCGCGAGGCGCAGGAGCAGGCGCTGCGTGAGGCGAATCGGTTGGGGTTGTCGCGCGATGACGCGCAGCTCACCGCGCAAATGGCCGCGGCGGCTGTCGCGGCGGATCGCGAACCGGAAATCGTCGTGTTGCCTCGCGCCGCCGCCGATGTGCGCACGCCGGCGCAGCCTGAACTCCCGCGCGAATCCGTGTCGCCGTCGCCGGTATCGCCCATGCCGCCACCGATGCCGCAGGCGCAGGAGCCGGCGCCGCAACCGCGTGAGGCCCAGGCCCGCGCTGAGCCCGAGCGCGCGCCGGTCGAGCCCGCGCAAGCGGCGGCGGATCAGGCGCGGATGCAGTCGCAGCCATCGTCGGCGCAGGCTAACGCGCCCGCGCCGCCGCCACCGGCACCCACATCGGGATCGCCCACCGCTGCGGACGACGCTTTGAAGCGCGGCGCCGAAGGGCAAGAAGTCGCGCTGTTGCAACACCGTTTGGATCGCATGGGGTATCGCGGGCCGGACGAGTCGCGTTTGCCGCAGCACGGTCGATTCGATGCCGCTACCGAACACGGCGTGCGCCAGTTTCAACAAGCGAACCAATTGCCGCCGACGGGCGTCGTCGATCCGGAGACGGTTCAAGCGCTGGCGATCGCGCAGCAGAGTCGCGCGGTGCGTCCTGCGCAGATGCAACCGCGCGAAGAGCCGGCATCGCCCGTACGCGAACGCGAGCCGGCTGGGCTCGCGCAGAACGCGGCGCCGGCCCCCGCGCCGCCGCCGGCTCCGCAGTCGGCGCCAATCCGCGAGGAGCTTGTTGCCAAGGCCGATGCGGCGGAGCCCGCGCGCGCTGTGCCAGCCAACCCGCCTTCGCCCGTCGCCGATCCGCGCTCGGTTCCGCAAACGCCGCCGCTCAAGAGCGAACGCGAGCCCGAGCCCGAACGCGTTCTGACCGCTCAGGAGAATCCAACTCGGCCGGAGCGCCCGGCATCCCAAGCAGACGACTGGCAAGCGCCGCCGCTGGCGAAAGCGTCCTTCGTGCCTGAGGCGAACGAACCCGCGGCGCAAACCGCCAAAACCACCGATGCGCCCGAACGCGCCGATTCGCGAGCCGCCGCACAGCGGCCCCAGCCTGGGCCCGAATCCACGGTCGACCTGTCCCATTTCTCCCGCGACGACCAAGCGATGATCGCCAAGCTCCGCGCCGGCGCGGGGGCAGGGCTGTCGGATGAGCATCTGGCCGCGGCGATGCTTGCGGCCAAGCGCAACGGAATTCCCGACGCGGACCGGATCGGTCCGGTGGCGGTGGTCGATGAAACCCTGTGGGTCGGCCGGACCGTGCCGGGCTTCCACACTGCCGTGAATCTCGGGCAGCCGGCGCCGCAGTTGCAAGACAGCTTGCGCGATACCCAGCAGTTCAATCACGAGCAAGCGCAGCAGCAGGCGCAAGCGCGGGAGCTTGAGCAGCAACAGCAGAACGAAAAACAAACGAATGCGATGCGGCCGCAGATTTAGCGCCGCTGTTGGACGGTTCTGCCCGAGGCGGCCAGAGCAAGATCAAAATGGGTTCCGGCTTTCGCCGGAATGACGGCTGCGGAGGGCGCGGCATTGCAGGTGGTTCTTTTGACGGGATAGCGGCGGGACGGGCGCTATCGCCAGGTTGCGGGATTGTTCTGTTCGACCGAATCGGAGCCGGCGGAGCGGCAGGACAAGAACGCCAGGCCGGGAACGAGACAGCAGGAGCGGCAAACCATCCTCGTCGGTGGCTGCAGACGGAACGGCCGCCGCCGCCCCCAGAAAATCCGTGCCCGATCACGGTCCTTGCCCGCCCCGGACCCCGCCGTTACCCTGGCTCCCCGCGAAATGGATCCGCCGCACGCCTCATGCCTGCTAATTCAAGCCCCGTTTTCTCCGGCATCAAGGGCGCGTTCGCGCCGCTCGCCGCCGCCCTGGCTCTGTGCAGCCTGTCGCCGCAAGCCGCGGCTCTGTCGAAGAAGGATCAGGCCGCGGTCGATGCCTTGACCCAGCGTCTGCAATCGGCGGAGACCCGCTACCAGTCGGCCCTGGTCAAGATCCGCAACGCCGATCCGAGCGGGCGTCAGGACAGCGACGCCGCGCTGGAGGACATGGAAGACGTGATCGCCGCCTGCCTCAAGCAGAAGGGCTGTCAGGTCAACACCATGCTGGCCGGTTACAAGCGCCTGCTCAAGGCCACCGCCGATGCCTCCGCCAGCACCGATGAAGACGCCGACGACGGCGGCCAGCTCGACAGCGAAGGCCTCGCCGCCGACGTGCCCGAGGCCGCGCGCGCGGCCGCGCTGCTCAGCGCCGACGGCCAGCGTTTCGTCAAGATGGTGCAGTACAACCCGGCGGTGCAGGCCGGCATCCGCCGCTGGCTGACCGATCTGCGCGGTCCGCTGATGCAGAGCTACGACAACTACCAGTACATGCGTTCGATGATGTGGCCCGCGTTCGAGCGCGAAGGCCTGCCGGAGGCGTTGCTGTTCGGGATCATGGCCAAGGAATCCAACGGCCGCGTGCACGCGACCTCGCGGGTCGGCGCCGCGGGCCCGTTGCAGTTCATGTTCGCCACCGGCAAGCGTTTCGGCCTGGGCGACGACGGCACCGGCTTCGACACCCGTTACGACCCGCGCGCCTCGGCGCAGGCGGCGGCGGAGTATTTGAACGAGCGCTTCGGCCAGCTCAACAACAGCATCGAACTGTCCCTGGCCGCCTACAACGGCGGCGAAGGCCGCGCGCTGCGGATCAACAACGCCAGCGGCGGGCGCAATTTCTGGGACGAATCGGTCTACAACCAGTTCCCGGCCGAAACCCGCGACTACGTGCCGATGGTGATCGCCGCGGCCTGGCTGTTCCTGCATCCGCGCGAATACGGCCTGCATTTCCCCAAGGTCGACAACAAGCTGGCGACCTTGCGCTTGAACAAGGCCAGTTCTATCTACGAACTGACCATTTGCCTCGGCAGCAGCGGCAGCCGCGACGGCTACATGCGCGCCTTGCGCAACCTCAACCCGCGCTATCAGGCCGACAGCTACCTGTCCGCCGGCACCACCCTCAACGCCACCACCAAGATGGTCAGCCTGTACAACCGCTGGTGCGTGCAGGGCAAGCGCGCCGAGTTGGCGCACACCCTGGTGATGAGCGACGCCAACAGCGCGATCGTGCGCACCGGCCCGCTCACGGTGTTGCCGATGTCGGCGACCGGCGAAGACGGCACCGTGCCGGTGACCGTAGCCACCGGCGTGCCGACCACGGTCGCCACCGGCAAGCCCGCGCCGGTCAAGAAGCCGGCCAAGCCCGCCAGCTACAAAGTGCAACGCGGGCAGACCTTGACCGATGTGGCCAAGAAGTTCGAGTGCGATACCAAGCAGTTGGCCAAGGCCAATGGGATCAAGGGGCCGCGGTATACGGTCAAGCCGGGGCAGAAGTTGAAGTTGGACGGTTGCGGGCAGTAAGGCCGCGCCGGTTATCGCATGGATGCGCAATACGACGATGGCCGCGCCGCCGCTGGAACGCCAGCGGTTGGCGACAGGCCGCTGGCTGCGGAAACAACGGTGGCTGAGGTATCTGCCATGAAATCGCAGGTCGAATCGCCCGAGTCCTTTCCGGCCGCCTGGATCGGCGCGATCGCGCTGTCGGCCATCGCCGCCATCGCCGGCGCCTACTTCTCACCGCCGCTGCACTACCTCTTCAAACCGCTGACCACGCTGCTGATCGCGGCGATGGTCTGGCGCCACGGCCGCGATGCCGAGCCCGCGTACCGGCGCACGATTCTCGCGGGCTTGTTGCTGTCGACCTGCGGCGACGCGTTCCTGATGTTGCCGGGCGATTGGTTCGTATTCGGGCTGGGTTCGTTTCTGTGCGCGCACATCGCTTATCTGCTGGGTCTGTGCGGACGGGCGCGGTTGGCCGCGCTGAAGTTGCCGTTCTTGGGTTATGCGGCTTTGGCCACTGCGGTGTTGTGCGTGCTGTGGCCGCACCTGCCGGGCGAGTTGCGGATACCGGTAATCGTGTATGTCGTGGTGCTCGCGGCGATGGCGGCGCAAGCGGCGGTGGTGTGGCGGCGCTGGCCGGTGCGCGCGACGGCGTTGGCGGCGCTGGGCGGCGGGTTTTTCGTCGCCTCCGATGCGACCTTGGCCATCGACCGCTTCGCCGCGCCGTTCGGCGCGGCTTCGCTGGTGGTGTTGGCGACGTATTGGGTCGCGCAGACCTTGATCGGGTTGTCGGTGCGGCCGCTCGGTGCGGCGGCGACGGCGCGAGAGCGTACCTGAGCGAACCGGCTTACCGATCCGCGGCGACGCGTTGCATCGGCAATGCGGCGCGGACCGCCTTGAGCGACTATTTCGGTGCGGCTTCGGCGTCGGTTCGGCCTTTGTCGGCGTCGCCGGAGTCCGGCTTCGGCGTCTTATCCGCCGAAGACACCGCATCGCGCGCCTTCTGCCACCAACCGGCCGCGGCCTTCTGCGCCTTGTCCGCGCCTTCCTTGACCGAGCCGCCCGCGGCCGCCCAGGCCTGGTCTTCGGCGAACCCGGTAACGGTGCGCAGCAATTGCGGGCCTTCGGCCTGGATCGCTTCCCAACCCAGCACCGCCACCAGGCGTGGCATGAACACCATCGAGTCGACGTCGCCGCCCTTGGCTTCGACCTTGGCGATGAACGCCACCAGTTCTTTGCGCACCGCCTCGGGCGCGCTCGGGTCGCGGCTGAGTTTTTTCAGCGCGACCAATCCGTCCTGGGTACGGCCTTCCTTGAAAGCGATGCCGGCTGCAGGCAATTGCGAGAACCACGGCTGCTTCAGCAACTGTGCGAGCGCGTCGAAATGCACTTGTGCGCGCTCCCATTCCTGCTCGCTCGCGGCGAAGTAGGCCAGGGCGACGTGCATGACGATCACGTGCTCGACCGGCGGTTGAGTTTCGCCGGCTTGATTCGGCAAGGCCCAGGCTTTGTCGCTCTCTTGCTTGGCCAGCCCGGGCCACTGCTCGCGCTGGAACACCACCGAGCGCAACGAGGACGCGGCGGCGCGGTCGAAGGTGTTGCACTGTTGCGCGTCGACGATGTCGCTTTCGGCCAGGGCGATGCTGCGCTTGTCGGCGATCAGCGCGCCGTAGGCGAGCAGCACGTGGGTGACGCACAGGTCGGCCTTGCTCAGTTCGCCCTTGGGCAGATCGGCGGGCAGTTTGCCGCCGGCCCAGTTTTCGCCGGTCCATTGCAGGCCCTTGCGGTAGGCGGCGAGGCCTTCGAGCAAGGCGTTTTCGGAGACGTTGCGATACTGGGTGTAGACCAGTCCTTCGCGCATCGCGGCGAGTTGCTCGGTTTCGCTTTTGCCGCCGCAGGCGGCGAGGGCGAGAGCGAGTGCGGCGACGGTGAAGCAACCTTGATTGCGGGTCATCTGTGTTCCTTCCGTGGAGTGGGTGGGCTACCTGTAGGA
>NZ_JBAMDI010000201.1:0-13596 GCF_036961695.1 Pseudomonas sp. CGJS7
CCGCCAGCGCCTTGCCGACCTTGCTGCCGGTCTCGCGACCCAGCAGCCCGGCCAGCCAGCGGCCGGTTTCGGCCAGAGCGTCCAGATTCACCCCGGTTTCGATGCCCAGCCCGTGCAGCATGTAGACCACGTCCTCGCTGGCGACATTGCCGCTGGCGCCCTTGGCGTAGGGACAGCCGCCGGCGCCGGACACCGCCGAATCGACCACCGCCACGCCTTCTTCCAGGCAGGCCAGGATGTTCGACAGCGCCTGGCCGTAGGTGTCGTGGAAATGCACCGCCAGCGCCTGCAGCGGCACCTCGGCGGCGACCGCCTTGAACATCGCCCGCGCCTTGCCCGGCGTGCCCACGCCGATGGTGTCGCCCAGCGAAATCTCGTAACAGCCCATCTCAAACAGCGCCTTGGCCACGCGGACCACATCGGCGACCGGCACCGCGCCCTGGTAGGGACAGCCGAGCACGGTGGAGACATAGCCGCGCACCGCCACGCCGTCGGCCTTGGCGCGCGCCATCACCGGTGCGAAGCGGGCCAGCGATTCGTCGATGCTGGCGTTGATGTTGGTGCGGTTGAACGCCTCCGAGGCGGCGGTGAACACCGCGATTTCCTCCACCCCGACCGCGCGCGCGCGCTCGTAGCCTTGCTCGTTGGGCACCAGCACCGGGTAGTGGATGCCGGGCTTGCGATGGATGCCGGCGAACACCTCGGCCGCGTCGGCCAGTTGCGGCACCCATTTGGGGCTGACGAAACTGGTCGCCTCGATGCTGCGCAGACCGGTCGCCGACAAGCGGTCGATCAGCGCGATCTTGTCGGCGGTGGCGATGTTGGACTTTTCGTTCTGCAGTCCATCGCGCGGACCGACTTCGACGATGCGGACGGAAGCGGGGTAAGTCATGGGGACGCGGTCTCTTTCTTGACGCGGGTGAGCGTCGCGGATTTTCGGTCGATGGCGAACAGCAATTCGGGTTGCTCGCCCAGTACCACGCGCAAGCGGTCGGGGGTTTCGGCGACCAGCGCGTTTCGGTTGTCGATCTTACGCTCAGACGGCAGCGGGTCGTTGCGGATCAACGCATATTGCTCATCCAGTCGGCCGCCGTGCAGACGGTCTTGGGCGACCGCGTTCAAGGCCAGCGCCGGATCGGCCAGCCAGGCGCTGGCGCGGTCGCCTTCGAGCCGGTACAGCACCAGGAACACCGCGTCCTTGGACACCGCCGCGCCCTTGGCCAGGCCGGTGCTCAGCGGCTTGCCCTCCGCGCCGAGCGCGCGTTCGGCGTCGGCGGGCGAAAACACGATGTAGCGGTTGCGGCCCAGGACGAAGCCGGTCAGGTCCAGGGCCACCGGCTGCTCGCGCAGGCCCGGCCAGTTGTCGGTGTGGCAGCGCGCGTCGATGTGGATGATCTTGCTGCCGCCGTCGGCCTTGAGGTTCCAGGTGCCGGGCAGATCGGGGTCGCAGCTCAGTTCGCTCACCGGGGCGCGGTCGAAGACCACGCAGCCGGACAGCGCCGCGAGCGCGCCGGCCAGGGTCAGGCGCAGCAGGCGGGCGCGCGAGGAAACCTCGGCATGAAGGTGGTGGCGGGAAGCGGGCAGGACCATGGCGACCTCCGAGCGCGTGATGATTCGGTTTGGTAACGAACGCGGCCCGCTTCAGCGGGATGCGTTGCCGACAACTGCGGGCTTTTTCGCGGCGGCGGGCGCGGGCGGTTTGCCGTCGCGGATCAGCACCGCGCCGGGCGTGGCGAAAAACAGATCCTTGCGCGAAGCCAGCAGCGCGTCGACTTGCGCGCTGGTGCCGCGCACCGAGGCGGCGAGCTGCGGTTCGTCGTCGTCGACCTTGAGCCGACGCAGCAACGCATCGAATTGTTCGATCGATCCGATCGCCCGGTCTTCGATGCCGAACGCCTGGTTCTCGACACTGCCGCGCAGCTTGCCGGTGAGGATCATTCGCGCGATCTTCGGCGTGTCGATGGCGTGGATCGCGATGCGGTCCGGGCCGAGCCGGTAGCGCAGGAGCATGTAACGCCCGCGCAACGATTGGGCGTCGTCGTCGGACTCCTCCGATTGCCGCGCGTCCATGCGCCTGCACGAATCGGGCTCGGTAGCTTGGGTGGCTTCGGTGGCGATGATGTAGCCGCCGGTGCGGTCGGGCAGATACGAAAACGTGTAGCCGATCAGGTCGGACGGGCATTGGCCGGTACTGCGCACGATCAAGCCGCAGTCCTTGGGCCGGATGCTCATCGCTTCGGTGTCTTCATCGCCGCGTTTGGGGGCGGACGCGCCTTGTTCGCCCCATTCGCCGCTGAGCCAATTGCCCACCAGGCGCGGATCGCAGGCGACCTGGGCGCCGCTCGGCGGCGATTCGAAGGCAGTAGTGCTGCATCCGGCCAGCAACGCCAACGCGGCCAGGATCAGAACGAAGGGGAAACGCCGGGTCGCCCGCGGCGACTGCATAAGCAAAGGCATGGAAATCCCTCCATAGAACGCAAAGACCAATGGCCGCCGAGAGTTCGGCGACCGAGGAATCCGGCGCTCCCAGCCGGGATTGACGCACTTGCGCGGCCATTATTTGGCGCGTGCGGGGGCGGCGGTCAAGCGCCGGAGGCTGGTTTTGGGCGATGGCTGCAGATGGGCGACGGCGCGGGCGTGGGCCGGTTGTTGGCAGTGGACTTGGCGACTGCGCCAGAACCGAACCAGCCGCGCGTTGGCGGCCGCGCGGGCAATGCCGAAGCAATCCGCGCGGCCTGACGGTCCTTACAGGCTCACGCCGTTTCCAGCGTCACCAGCACCGCATCGGCCTCGACGAAATCGCCGGCCGCGGCGCGGACTTCGGCGACAGTGCCGGCGCGCGGCGCCTTCAGGCTCAGCTCCATCTTCATCGCCTCGATCACCATCACTTCCTGGCCGGCCTCGACCGTGTCGCCGGGCGCGGCCTTGACCACCACCACGCGGCCGGGCATCGGCGCGTTGACGTTGTTGCCCGAACCGGAGGCGGCGCTGGTTTCGTGGCGGTACATCGGCACCGCTTCCAGACGCAGGCGGCGTTCGCCGTCGTGCATCACCACGCGGTGGCCGTCGCCCAATGCGCTCAGCCGGCGCGCGCGGCCGTCGATGCGCAGGCTCAGTTCGCCTTCGCTCAGGCGCGCGCCTTGCACGCTGTGCGCGGCGGCGTCCAGGGCGGGGATTTCGATCCGGTAATCGCCGCCGCTGCCGTGCGCCTGCAATTCCAGGCGTTGATCGCGGCGCAGGAACGCCAGACTGCGGCGGCCGCCGTGGCCCAGGCGCCAGCCGTCGGCGATCGCCCACGGCGAGGTCGGGTCGTTGGAGGCGCCGGCGTCTTCGCGGGTGCGTTGTTCCTGGCTCAGCAATTCGGTCACGGTCGCGCCGATCAGCAAATCGCGATCGGCCGCTTCGTCCGCGCTCGCCGCCGGCATGAACTCATCCAGATGCCGGTCCAGATAACCGGTGTCGATGGTGCCTTCGACCACCGAAGGATGCCGCGCCAGCCGTTCCAGGAATTCGATATTGGACTTGGGCCCGACGATTTCGCTCGCGGCCAGGGCGCCGCGCAAGCGCGCCAGCGCACGCGGGCGGTCGGCGTCGAACACGATCATCTTGGCGATCATCGGGTCGTAGAAGATCGTCACCGTGTCGCCTTCGATCACGCCCGAATCCAGGCGCACGTGGGCGTCGGCGCGCGGCAGGCGCAGCCGTTCCAGCTTGCCCGAACCGGGCAGGAAGCCGGCTTCGGGATCTTCCGCGTACAGGCGCACTTCGATGGCGTGGCCGCGCTGGACGATGGCGTCCTGCGGCAGCGGCAGCGGTTCGCCGGCGGCGACGCGCAGCTGCCATTCGACCAAGTCCAGACCGGTGACCAGCTCAGTCACCGGATGCTCGACCTGCAGCCGCGTGTTGATTTCCATGAAGTAGAAACCGCCGTCCTGGCCGACGATGAACTCGACCGTGCCGGCGTTGACGTAGTCGATCGCCTGTCCGGCCATCACCGCCGCCGCGCCCATTTGCGCGCGCAGTTCCGGGGTCAGGAACACCGACGGCGATTCTTCCAGCACCTTCTGGTAACGGCGCTGGGCCGAGCATTCGCGCTCGTTGAGGTGGATCACCTGGCCGTTGGCGTCGCCGAAGATCTGGATTTCGATGTGGCGCGGGCGCTCGACGTAGCGCTCCAGCAGCACCCGGTCGCGGCCGAAGGCGTTGCGCGCTTCGCGCTGGCAGCTTTCCAGGTTGGCCAGGAACTCGCCGCTCTCGCGCACGATCCGCATGCCCTTGCCGCCGCCGCCGTGGGCGGCCTTGATCATCAGCGGATAGCCGATCCGGTCGGCTTCGCCGTGCAGCAGGGTCGGGTCCTGGTTCTCGCCGGTGTAGCCCGGCACCACCGGCACGCCGGCGGCCTGCATCAGCTCCTTGGCGCCGGCCTTGCTGCCCATCTTGCGCATCGAGGCGGCCTTGGGGCCGATGAAGGCGATCCCGGCGGCTTCGACCGCGTCGGCGAAGTCGGCGTTCTCGCTGAGGAAGCCGTAGCCGGGGTGGATCGCTTGCGCGCCGCTGGCGCGCGCCACTTCGATGATCGCCTCGCCGCGCAGGTAACTGTCGGCCGGACGCGGGCCGCCGATCGGGTAGGCCTCATCGGCCTGGCGCACGTGCTGGGCGTCGGCGTCGGCCTCGGAATAGACCGCGACGGTGCGGATGCCGAGCTTGCGGCAAGTGCGGATGACCCGACAGGCGATTTCGCCGCGGTTGGCGATCAGGATCTTTTCGAACATGGATTGCATCGCAAGTCGGGGCGCGTCGGCGCGGGAAAGAGGAGGCTTTCTGAACCGGTCGCGCCGCGGTGGGGCGGACGCGATCGGTGAATTCTCGCCGAAGCGGGGGCGGCGTGTCGCCTGATCGTTGCGCCTAGCGGGCGCGATAGCGCGACGGTGACCGCGTTTGTGTGACTTTCCATCGCCACGGGCATGTCCATACGGCGCAGTGCCGAAGCCGGGGAACGGCAACGCCGGCCGCGCGCGCGGTTCGCCGTCGCGATGTCGGTGGCGCGCTTCAATCGCCCGAAGCGCGGCAGACCGCTTCGATGTTGTTGCCGTCCGGATCGAGCGCGAACGCGCCGTAGTAATCCGGCCCGTAGTGCGGCCGCAGCCCCGGCGCGCCGTTGTCGCGGCCGCCGGCGGCGATGGCGGCGGCGTGGAAGGCATCGACCTGCTCGCGCGAGCGGGCGCGCAGGGCCACATGCAGGCCGCTGGACACGCCCGCGCCGGTGCCGATCCAGAACACGGGCTGGTCCGGCGGGCCGAAGGCGTGGCCTTCGTAGCCGCCGGTTTGTTCCTTGTCGAGCGACATCACCAGACCGTAGCCCAGCGGCGCCAGCGCGCGCTGGTAGAACTCCCGACTGCGCGGCAGATCGGAGACGGCGAAGCCGAGGTGGTCGAACATGGCGGACTCCGGGAGTGGTGCGGTTCGAACGATTGATCCGTCATTCCGGCGAAAGCCGGAACTCAGGAACCTTCAGATCCCGTCATTCCGGCGAAAGCCGGAACTCAAGAACCTTCAGATCCCGTCATTCCGGCGAAAGCCGGAATCCATTTTGACTTTGCTTGGTTTTCGGCTGTTCATTGCGAAGAGCAAGATCAAAATGGATTCCGGCTTTCGCCGGAATGACGGTGGTGTGGGATGACGCTGGTGCGGGATGGTGGTAGTGCGGATGGCGGCGGTGTGGAGCGACGACAGCGTGGAATAACGGAGCAGGGGGCTGTGGTTGCAGCTACCGGATCATTGGCCTGCCACAGCCAACAATCACTCGCACCAAACCGGCTTGCGCTTATCCAAGAACGCAGACAGGCCTTCCTGCCCCTCCGCCGACACCCGCAAGCCCGCGATCAGCGCGGCGTTGTCGGCATCGAGCTTGGCGCCGTCGCGCTCACCGGCGACCCGGCGCACCAGGGTCTTGGCCTGCGCGGCCGCGTGCGGGCCGGCCTTGAGCAACAAGCCGATCTGCTGCTGGATCGCGGCATCCAGCTTTTCCGCCGGCACCACCTCGTGCAACAGCCCGATCCGGTGCGCGGTGGCGGCATCGAAGATTTCCGCGCTGGCGAACCAGCGCCGCGACTGGCGCGCGCCGATGGCTTCGATCACATACGGCGAAATCACCGCCGGCAGCAGCCCCAGCTTGCTCTCGGTCAAGCCGAACTTGGCTTCCGGCGCGGCGATGGCGATGTCGCAGCAGGCCACCAGACCGACGCCGCCGCCGAAGGCCGCACCCTGGACCCGGGCCAGGGTCGGCTTGGGCAGTTCGTTGAGCGTGCGCATCAGCCGGGCCAGGGCGAGGGCGTCCTCGCGGTTTTCCGCCTCGCCGGCGGCGGCCATGCCGCGCATCCAGTTGAGGTCGGCGCCGGCCGAGAACGAGGCGCCTTCGCCCTCGATCACCACCACCCGCACGCTGTCGTCGGCGGCGACCGCCTCCAGCGCGCCGGTCAGCGCGGCGATCAGCACCGCGTCGAAGGCGTTGTGCAATTCGGGGCGGTTCAGGCGCAGGCGGGCGACGGGGCCCTCGCGCAGGCTCAACAGCGGGTGGCTCATCGGCATGGACGGGAGTTTGTGGGAGTTGGCGGATGATACCGTTCAGGCTGCGGCATCCGCCCCTGTACGGCGGTCGGTGCTAGAATGAGAACAATTCCCATTTGGGACGCCACCCTTCGTGGAAGCCACCTCTTGAAGCTGTCCGAACTGCCGCGCCGTACTGCGGCCACGGTCGAGGCCGTCGATGACCTCACGCCCAACGACACCATCGCCAAGCGTCTGCGCGAATTGGGTTTCGTCGGCGGCGAGCGGGTCGAAGTGATGGCCAGCGGCCCGATTTTCGCCGAGCCGCTGCTGGTGCAGATCGGCTACACCCGTTTCGCGCTGCGCCGCAGCGAGGCCGCGCGCGTCCGGGTCGCCCTGTTGGAGTCGCAGACATGAGCGCCGCCGCGCCCGCCCTCGCCGCACCCAGAGACGAACCCGCGCAGCACACGCGCGTTGCGCTGGTCGGCAATCCCAATTGCGGCAAGACCGCGCTGTTCAATCTGCTGACCGGCAGCCGGCAGAAGGTCGCCAACTACGCCGGCGTCACCGTCGAGCGCAAGGAAGGCCGCCTGCACGCGCCCTCGGGCCGCGATTTCGCCGTGCTCGATCTGCCCGGCGCCTACAGCCTCGGCGCCGCCAGCCTGGACGAAGCGGTGACCCGCGACGTGCTGCGCGGCTTCTATCCCGGCGAACGCGCGCCCGATGTGCTGCTGTGCGTGGTCGATGCGACCAACCTGCGTCTGCACCTGCGCTTCGCCCTGGAACTGCGCGAACTCGGCCGGCCGATGATCGTCGCGGTCAACATGATGGATGCGGCCAAACGTCGCGGCATCGACATCGACCTGGCCGCGCTGGAGCGCGAGCTGGGCGTGCCGGTGGTGCCGACGGTGGCGGTCAAGCGCGATGGCGCGCGCGAGCTGGTGGCGACGCTGGAGCGGGTCGCGGCCGCGCCGCACGAGCCGCGCACGCACCTACCCGAAGGCGCCGACCTGCACGCCGAAACCCGGCGCCTGCTGGAATTGACGGTCAAGATGCCGACCCGCACCGCCAAGGTCGACGATGCGCTCGATCGCTGGTTGCTGCATCCGGTGCTGGGGCTGCTGTCGCTGGCGGCGGTGATGTTTCTGATCTTCCAGGCGGTGTACGCCTGGGCGACGCCGCTGATGGACGCGATCGAGGCCGGCACCGCCTGGGTCGGCGAGTCGGCCAATACCCTGATGTCGGTGGAAGGCCCGCTGCGCGGCGTGTTGTCCGAAGCCACGCTGCGCAGCCTGTCGGAAGGTCCGCTGCGCGGTCTGCTGGTGGACGGCATCATCGCCGGCCTCGGCGGGGTGATCGTGTTCCTGCCGCAGATTCTGATCCTGTTCGCCTTCATTCTGGCGCTGGAAGAATCCGGCTACCTGCCGCGCGCGGCGTTCCTGCTCGACCGGATGATGGCCGGCGCCGGTCTGTCCGGGCGCTCGTTCATTCCCTTGCTGTCGAGTTTCGCCTGCGCGATCCCCGGCATCATGGCCACGCGCTCGATCCAGGACCCGCGCGACCGCCTGGCCACCATCATCGTCGCGCCGCTGATGACCTGTTCGGCGCGGCTGCCGGTGTACGCCTTGCTGATCGGCGCGTTCATTCCGCAACAGAAGGTCTGGGGCGTGCTGAACCTGCAGGGGCTGGTGCTGTTCGGCCTGTACATGGCCGGCATCTTCAGCGCGCTGATGGTGTCGTGGGTGATGAAGAAGTGGCGCCGCGACAAGAGCGAACACGCGTTGTTGCTGGAGCTGCCGTCCTACCGCATTCCGCATCCGCGCGATCTGTTGATCGGCTTGTGGGAGCGGGCGTGGATCTTCCTGCGCCGGGTCGGCGGCATCATCCTGGCGCTGACGATCCTGCTGTGGGTGCTGCTGAACTTCCCCGGCCCGCCGGAGAACGCGACGTTGCCGGCGATCGACTACAGCCTGGCCGGCCGCATCGGCCACGCGATGACCGCGGTGTTCGCCCCGATCGGCTTCAACTGGCAGATCTGCATCGCCCTGATTCCCGGCATGGCCGCGCGCGAAGTCGCGGTGGCTTCGCTGGCGACTGTGTATGCGGTCGCGGCCGCCGACGACGATGCCGCGGCCCAGGCGCTGAGCCCGATCATCACCGACGGCTGGTCGCTGGCGACGGCGTTGTCGCTGCTGGTGTGGTTCATCTACGCGCCGCAGTGCCTGTCCACCCTGGCCACGATCAAGCGCGAAACCGGTTCGTGGAAGCAGGTGGCGATCAGCGCCGGTTATCTGTTCGCGCTGGCGTATCTGGCGTCGCTGCTGACCTATCAGGTCGCCGTGGCGCTGGGGGCGGGCTGAGCCATGGACGCCGGCTTGCTGGTGCAATACGTGGTGATCGCGATCGCGGTGCTGATCAGCGCGGTCGTGGTCGCGCGCAAGCAGTTCCCCAGCGGCGTGCGCCGCCTGCGCATCGCCTGCGCGTTGCCGCTGGTGCGCGAAGGGCGGCCGCAATGGATGCGCAACCTGGGCAAGCGCATCGCGCCGGCGGCGCGCGCGTCCGGGCCCAATTGCGGCGGCTGCGACAGCTGCGGGCCTTCGGACTGAATAACGGACAGCGGCGCGGCGGTGCGCGCCGCGGCCGGATCAGCGTTCGCGTTCTTGCATGTAGCTCATGGCGTCGCGCAGATGGCCCAGCGCCTCATCGCGATGCGCGGGCGGGCATTGCTCGACGAATGCGCTGCGGCCATCGCCCAGCGCCAGATACGCGGCCACTTCGTTGTCGCCCCAGAGAAAATCCAGGATCACGATGAAGTCGTCGGCGCCCGGATCGGAGAACGCCGCCGCGCCGCGCAGCGGCGTCAGCAGATGCAGCATCTCGTGGTAGTTCTCCGACGCCTGCAGCATGGCGATGCGCAAGGTGCGGCGCAGTTCGTCGTATTCCACCGGCGGCGTGCCGGTCCACGGGTCTTCGCGCCAGGCCTTGATCACGTCGGCCACCGTCGCCGCGCCCGGCTCGGTCAGCATCTCCGGCGCCGCCTGGGCGTCGCCGGCCATCGAACGCCGGTCCAGCCAGGCCTGCCAATCGGCGAACGCGGCCGGACGCGCCGGCGCGGAATTCATGAAGGCTTCGTATCGTTCGTGGCTCAGGGTGAAGCGTGCATACAGCGAAGCGGGTTCCGACATCGGGGGTCCTTTCCTGTGACACCGGCGCGCCGCCGCTCAGCGACGCAACCGGCCCTTGTTCGCGGCCTTGTAACCGACCGCTTCGAACGCTTCGACCGAGAGGGTGAAGGTGCGCTCCTCGCCGGGGAACAGCGCGCCCACGCCGACCACCTGGCGGGTGATCTCCTCGCCGCGGTCGTTCTTGATCGATAAAACCATCGAGTATTCCCAAGCGCCGTCGCTGGGCGGATGGCGGATCGTGCCTTCCACGTGCAGCGGCGAAAATCGTTTCGCCGCTTGCGCGTTGGCGTCGGAATCGAAACGCAGGTGATGGCGGCACGCAGGGCAGACGCTCGCGGTTTCGAGAATCGTCGCCTTGCAGTGCGGGCAGATGCGCGTCGCCCCGGGCAAGCCCTGGCGAGGCGCACTCATGAGTCGGCGCCGGTCTCCGTATTGGCGCCGCCGCTCTTGTCGGCATTTTTGTCGCCGCCGTTCTTGTCGGCGCTCTTGTCGCCGCGGTCGGACTTGCCCGCGTCGTTGCGCGCCACCGACTTGCCGCTGTCTTCCCAACCGAATTCGACCTGACCGCGGACCCGTCCGCCGGCCGCGACAGTGACCACGCCGGCCTTGACGTCGCCGATCACCACGCCGCTTTCCAGCAATTCCACCCGCTGCGCCGCCTCGATGTTGCCTTCCAGCTCGCCGGCGATCACGACCTTGCGCGCACGCACGCCGCCGTTGAGCTTGGCGCCCAGTTCCACGGTGAGATCGCCTTCGACCTGGACGTCGCCCTTGAAGCGGCCGGCGATGCGGATGTGGCCGGAGCCGTGGATCTTGCCTTCGATCGACAGATCCGAAGCGATCAGCGATTCCTTCAGCGCGGGCTGCTCGGCCTGACGCGGCGCGGGCGCCGGTGTCGGCGCGGGCGCGGCGGCGACCGGAGCGGGCTGCGCGGCCGGCTGGCCGAAGGAGAATTCGTTGAGGGTGTCCGGTTCGCGCTTGAGCGCGGTTTCCGGCTGCTGCGGCGGCAGCGGATTGTCGCGCTTGGGCGGGGCGGGCTGGTTGAAGATGGCCATGACGCGGTGTTCCTCAGGTCGGGGGATCAGGTAATGACACGCGTGAACTTTGGAGCCTAACACGCTGATACGAAGCGCCCACTGTGATGCATCTCACCAATCCGAGTAGCCGGAAAAGCTGGATCCAGTTCAGTTTTCGCAGGCAGCGGCGCGATGGAAGAAAGCCCTGATCCGGCGCGCATTCATGCAAACGCGCCGCGTCCGTGATGGCAAAAATAATTCAGAAGTTTTTCAGGACGATGAACAGGCGCGGCGGTGCGGTGCCGATGCTTGTGCCGGCGTGCGGCGATCCCGGTCGGGATGCGCGCGTGCATGGATGCAAACGAAAGCGGCCGGATTCGTCGGCGATGTCGCCGCGGCGGCGGGCTTGTTTGGCGACGGAGGTGTGCGAACGCGCAGCCGCGCGATTTCAGCTGCGTAGCGACAACGACGATTGCGTTGCGGACATTCCGAGCGCGCGATCATGCGCGGACGCGGCGAGCGGATGGATCGATCGCGATGCGCACCGAAGCGCATCGCGTTACAGCGATCGAATCGGGATCGAAAGCGTCGGCCGATTCGCCCGGCCGACAACGAAGAACGTGGCGAAGCCGCGACGCATCGCGGCCCGCGGGATCACATGCGGAACACGCCGAACCGGGTGCGATCTTCGATCGGCGCATTGAGGCTGGCCGACAACGCCAAGCCCAGCACCCGGCGGGTGTCGGCCGGATCGATGATGCCGTCGTCCCACAAACGCGCGCTGGCGTAGTAAGGGTTGCCCTGGCTTTCGTACTGATCGCGGATCGGCGACTTGAAGGTTTCTTCTTCCTCCGGCGTCCACACCTTGCCGGCGGCCTCGATGCCGTCGCGGCGCACGGTGGCGAGCACCGAGGCCGCCTGTTCGCCACCCATCACGCTGATCCGCGCGTTCGGCCACATCCACAGGAAGCGCGCGCCGTAAGCGCGGCCGCACATGGCGTAGTTGCCGGCGCCGAAGCTGCCGCCGATCACCACGGTGAACTTGGGCACGTGCGAGCACGCCACCGCGGTGACCATCTTGGCCCCGTCCTTGGCGATGCCGGCGTTTTCGTACTTCTTGCCGACCATGAAGCCGGTGATGTTCTGCAGGAACACCAGCGGGATGCCGCGCTGATTGCACAGTTCGATGAAGTGCGCGCCCTTGAGCGCGCTCTCGGCGAACAGGATGCCGTTGTTGGCGACGATGCCGACCGGATAACCGTGCACGTGGGCGAAGCCGGTGATCAGGGTCTTGGCGTAGCGCGCCTTGAATTCCTGCAGATCGCTGCCGTCGACGATGCGCGCGATCACCTCGCGGATGTCGAACGGGCGACGGGTGTCCTTGGGCACGATGCCGTACAGCTCATTGGCCGCATACAGCGGATCGCGCGAGGGCTGCACCGTCACCGGCAAGACTTTGCGGCGATTGAGGTTGCCGACGATCTCGCGCGCGATCTGCAGCGCGTGGCGATCGTCTTCGGCGAAATGATCGGCCACGCCGGACACGCTGGTGTGCACCTCGGCGCCGCCGAGCGCTTCGGCGTCGACCACTTCGCCGGTGGCGGCCTTCACCAGCGGCGGGCCGCCGAGGAAGATCGTGCCTTGTTCCTTGACGATGATCGATTCATCGCACATCGCCGGCACGTACGCGCCGCCGGCGGTGCAACTGCCCATGACCACGGCGATCTGCGGAATGTTTTCCGCGCTCAGCCGGGCCTGGTTGTAGAAGATGCGGCCGAAGTGTTCCTTGTCCGGAAACACTTCGTCCTGCAGCGGCAGGAACGCGCCGCCGGAGTCGACCAGATAAATGCAGGGCAGGCGGTTCTCGCGGGCGATCTCCTGCGCGCGCAGATGCTTTTTGACCGTCATCGGGAAGTAGGTGCCGCCCTTGACGGTGGCGTCGTTGGCGACGATCACCACTTCCTGCCCCTGCACGCGGCCGATGCCGGCGACCATGCCCGCGGCGGGCGCGGCGTCGTCGTACATGCCTTCGGCGGCGAGCGGGGCGATTTCCAGGAACGGCGAACCCGGATCGAGCAGGGCGGCGATGCGGTCGCGCGCCAGCAGCTTGCCGCGTTCGGTGTGCTTGGCCCGGGCCTTGTCGCCGCCGCCGTGGGCGGCGCGCGCCAGCCGCGCGTCGAGTTCCTCGACCAGCGCTTGGTGGTAGGCGACGTTGTCGCGGAAATCTTGCGAGCGCGGGTCGAGCTGGGAAGTGATCGCGGGCATTGCTAAGACGGCCGGATTGCTTGGACGCGGCATCAAAGCATAAAGCGTCGCCGCCGGCCAATCACTTTTGCCTGGATCGCTTGAGCAAACGCAGGCGTATGCGTACGAAAAGCACAAAGCTGGCGATGGCCTGGTTCGCTCGCTCCGCGCCTGGGCGAGAAGATTCCAATGCCGGCGGCTTGGTTCCCTCTCCCGCTTGCGGGAGAGGGCTAGGGTGAGGGCAGGGGGCTGCGACGAATCGTCATCGCGCGGATAGCGCAGCCCTCACCCCACCCCTCTCAGCCTTGCACACCCTTCGGGCGCCGCAAGCGGGAGAGGGGGCGGGAACGTGCGTGGGTAAAGCGCATGGGAATCTCCGCGATCGGAATCCGCCTGCGCGCAAAACAAAAAGCCCGCATCCGCGGGCAGGCACCGACAAAACCATCGGGCAAAAGAAAAGCCCGCTTTCGCGGGCCTTTCAGTGAACTCAAGCGCAAGCCGATTAGTGCTTGGCTTCTTCCTTCTTGGCTTCGGCGGCAGCGGCGTCGGCCTTGTCGGCGACGTTCTGCGCGGCGTCGGCGGTCGCGTTGGCGGCCTTGGCGGCA
>NZ_JBAMDI010000202.1:0-13541 GCF_036961695.1 Pseudomonas sp. CGJS7
ACCCGATTACAGCTCGACGCAGTCGAACTTCACATCGGTGGCCACGTCTTCGTCGTAGTTGACGTCAGCGCGCTCGAAGCCGAACAGGTTGAGGAACTGCTTCTTGTAACCGGCATAGTCGGTCAGCTCGAACAGGTTCTCGGTGGTCACCTGTGGCCACAGGGCCTTGCAGGCGTTCTGCACGTCGTCACGCAGTTCCCAGTCGTCCAGGCGCAGGCGCCCCTTCTCGTCGACCTCTGCCGGCGCACCGTCGGTACGGTACATACGGTCGCGGTACATGCGGTCGAGCTGGTCCTGGGTGCCTTCGTGAACACCTTTCTCCTGCATGATCTTGAAGACCATCGACAGGTACAGTGGCATCACCGGGATGGCCGAGCTGGCCTGGGTAACCACCGACTTGAGCACCGCCACATTGGCGCCGCCTTTCACTTCACCGGCCAGCTTCTGGTTCAGACGCAGGGCGGTTTCGTCCAGGTCCTGCTTGGCCTGGCCCAGAGCACCGTGCCAGTAGATCGGCCAGGTGATATCGCTGCCAATATAGCTGAAGGCCACGGTGCGAGCGCCTTCGGCCAGTACATTGGCGCCAGCCAGCGCATCGATCCACAGCTGCCAGTCCTGGCCACCCATGACGGTGACGGTGTCGGCAATTTCCTGCTCGGTGGCCGGCTCGATGCTGGCCTCGATGATGGTGTCCTTGTTGGTGTCGATGGCGGTCGACTTGTATGGCTGGCCGATCGGCTTGAGTGCCGAGCGAATGACTTCACCGGTCTGCGGCAGCTTGCGCACGGGCGAAGCCAGCGAGTAGATGACCAGGTCGACCTTGCCACCCATTTCGTTCTTGATCAGCTCGATGACCTTGGCGCGGGCTTCGTCGGAGAAGGCGTCACCGTTGATCGACTTGCTGTACAGGCCCTCGGCCTTGGCGAACTTGTCGAAGGCGGCAGCGTTGTACCAGCCAGCAGTGCCGGCCTTGGTCTCGGTGCCTGGTTTTTCGAAGAACACGCCCAGGGTGTCGGCCTTGAAGCCGAAGGCCGCCGTGATGCGGGCAGCCAGGCCGTAGCCGCTGGAAGCACCGATGACCAGGACCTTCTTCGGGCCATCCTCGCGTACGCCCAGCTTGCGGGTGGCTTCGATCTGGTCACGGACGTTGAGCTCGCAGCCCTTCGGGTGAGTCGTGGTGCAGATGAAACCGCGAACCTTAGGATGAATGATGGCCAATGTCTGTACCTCGTCAGGTTTATGCCAGGAAAGCGCCGCTTGGGGCGATTCCGATTGATCAGAGGGTGAGACTACCCCCGCAGGTTATCCGACACATATTACGGGGTGATCAGAGGGATGCAAAACCAGAGTTCGTCTGTGCAGGAGGGTCATGGCTGCAGGAAATCCAGATTGGCTGGTGAGAACGCCAGCCACCCATTGATTTGCTTTTCACATCAATCAGAAAGAAAAACAAACTTAACAAATAAGCCAATCCCGCCGATGCTGGCGGCACTACGCCCATTGCACGGAGAACAACAACATGAACGACGTGGTGATCGTCGCCGCAACCCGTACCGCCATCGGCAGCTTCCAGGGCGCCTTGGCCACTGTGCCTGCGGTTGACCTCGGCGCCGCCGTGATCAAGCAACTGCTGAAACAAACCGGGCTGGACCCGGCGCAGGTCGACGAAGTCATCCTCGGCCAAGTGCTCACTGCCGGTGCCGGACAGAACCCGGCACGCCAGGCAGCGATCAAGGCTGGCCTACCCTTCAGCGTACCGGCCCTGACCTTGAACAAGGTCTGCGGCTCGGGCCTCAAGGCCCTGCACCTGGCCGCCCAGGCGATCCGCTGTGGCGATGCCGAGGTGGTGATTGCCGGTGGCCAGGAGAACATGAGCCTAGCCCCCTACGTGATGCCCTCGGCCCGCACCGGCCAACGCATGGGCCATGGCCAACTGATCGACAGCATGATCACGGACGGCCTGTGGGATGCCTTCAATGACTACCACATGGGCATCACTGCCGAAAACCTGGTGGACAAGTACGGCCTCAGCCGTGAGCAGCAGGATGCCTTTGCTGCCGAATCGCAGCGCAAGGCAGTGGCAGCGATCGAGGCCGGCCGTTTCGACGCTGAAATCACCCCCATCGTGCTGCCGCAGAAGAAGGGAGAGCCCAAGGTTTTTGCCCGTGACGAGCAACCACGCACGGACACCACCGCCGAGTCCCTGGCCAAACTGCGTCCGGCCTTCAAGAAGGACGGCAGCGTCACCGCAGGCAATGCCTCCAGCCTGAACGACGGCGCCGCCGCCGTGCTTTTGATGAGCGCAGCGAAGGCCGAGGCTTTGGGCTTGCAGGTACTGGCGAAGATCGCCGCCTACGCCAGTGCCGGGGTAGACCCCGCGATCATGGGCATTGGTCCGGTTTCGGCGACCCAGCGTTGCCTGGACAAGGCCGGTTGGCAACTGGCCGAACTGGACCTGATCGAAGCCAACGAAGCCTTTGCCGCCCAGGCGCTGGCCGTGGGCAATGCGCTGGCATGGGATGCCGCGCGGGTTAACGTCAATGGAGGGGCGATTGCCCTGGGCCACCCGATTGGTGCTTCCGGGTGCAGGGTGCTGGTGACCCTGTTGCACGAGATGATCAAACGGGATGCCAAGAAAGGCCTGGCGACCTTGTGCATTGGTGGTGGACAAGGGGTGGCGCTGGCCATCGAGCGCTGATTGATTCAAGCAGGCCCGGCCTCTTCGCGGGTAAACCCGCTCCTACACTGATCGGTGGCGGACACACATCGGTGATCGGGCGCAGGCCGCGTGTAGGAGCGGGTTCACCCGCGAAAGGGCCGGGCCTGCTAGCCAATTTCCACCCGCCGTTCACCGTTGCAGCTGCCACCGTATTCGCGGGTAAACCCGCTCCTACCACTGATCGGTGGCGGACACACATCGGTGATCGGGCGCAGGCCGCGTGTAGGAGCGGGTTCACCCGCGAAAGGGCCGGGCCTGCTGGCCAATTTCCACCAGCCGTTCACCGTTGCAGCTGCCACCGTATTCGCGGGTAAACCCGCTCCTACCACTGATCGGTGGTGGACACACATCGGTGATTGCGCGCAGGCCGTCGTAGGAGCGGGTTCACCCGCGAAGAGGCCGGCACAGGCAGCATCTGATCAAGCCGCGGCTCGGTCCTGCTCCAGCGACGCGGCCAGCACCGCCACTTCCTGGCACTTCTGCACGGCCAGTTCCACTGGAATCTCCAGCAACGAACAAGCCGGCGCCAACCACAGCCGCTCACCCAGGCGTTCATGGGCTTCGTGCAGCAGCCCCAGGGTCTTGCCCAAATCACAAGGCGAGGCGTTGCGACCGTCGACCAGGCCCAGCGACAGTACCTTGTAGGCCGGCAGGCGATCGAGAATGGTCTGGTACTGCTCGGGCGCCTGAACCAGATCGACGTGCAGGCCATCGACCGGCAGGTTGGCGGCCAGGCCGAGGTTGCCTTCCAGGCCGCCGAAGTACGTGGCGATCAGCTTCTTCAACGGTGCGCGTTGAAGGATGTTGTAGACACGTTCATAGGCGTTTTTCCAGTCCTGGGGCAGCGCCTGAGCGAGGATGGGTTCATCGATCTGCACCCATTCAACGCCCAGCGCGGCCAGGCGGTTGAGGAGCTGGTCATACACGGGCAACAGGCGGTCAAGCAGCTCCAGCTTGTCGAAGTCACCGCCCAGGGTCTGGCCCTGCCACAGATAGGTCAAGGGGCCGATCACCACCGGCTTGACTGCAAGGCCCAGGGCCTTGGCGTGCTCCACTTCTTCGAACAGTGGTTCCCAGTTCAGAACGAACGGCTGATCGCCTGCGCTAAGCACGTGGCTGTCCCAGGCGAAGTCACCGACCGGCACCAGCTCGATGCCGGCGTCTTTCTGCACCTGCCAATGGCGAGCACGCAGCTCGCGGTCACGGCCGATGTGTGGAAAGCCCAGGTTATGTGCCAGTGCCATGTCTTGTCCCTTCAGCATGCTTGAATGAATGAGGGGATTCTCCGGCTGGCGGGGTATTGAGACAAACTCATTAAATTTGAGATGAACCCAAGAAATCTTCATGATCATGCTGTCATGATCTTCACGCCCCCATGTCTCATTCAGATCACCACCTTGCGCATCCGGACATGACCCAGCTCGCCTTCTGCCGCACAATGCCACCCTGACCACACCAGGTGCCCGGCCAATATGAGCCTGCTGAAAACCGCCCTGCGCGAACAGAACTTCGTCTGCGTAATGGAGTTCGTCCCCAAGCCTTCCGCAGAACGCTTTGCCGCCATGGAAGCGATCATGGCCCGTACGCACCTGTGCGGCTGGCCCATGACCGTGGCCATCGGTGATCGTGTCGGCAGCCCGCTGGACATGTCACCGCTGGACGCCCTCGCCTCGTTCAGCAACCCGGTGCCCGCCCTGCCGCATTTTTCAGGCAAGGATCGCGAACGCCACCACCTGCTCGCCCAACTGCAGCGCATGGACGCCGCCGGCCTCGACCAGCTGTTACTGCTGACTGGCGACCGCCTGCCCGGCCATGAACCAGGCCAGCGCCCGGTGCGTTATCTGGAATCGGTCGCCGCCCTGCAGGTTGCCCGCCAGGCCTGCCCGCACTGGCTGCTGGGCGCGGCGCTGAACCCGTTCAAGTACCACGAGGAAGAAGGCGGCGCCCAGTACTTCAAGGCCGAGAAAAAGCTGGCAGCGGGGGCTGACTTCCTCACCTTGCAGCTGGGCTTCGATGCCGCCAAGCATCAGGAAGCCATACACTGGATGCGCCGTCAGGCCTCACCCAAGCCCATGCTGGCCTGCCTCATGAGCCTCACCCACGGGCGCGCGGCGATGCTCGACCACGTGGCCGGCGTCACTGTCACGCCATCCATGCGCGACATGCTCGAAGCGGAGACGGCGCAGTCCAAGGCCTTTGCCCAGGCGCGCAGTGTTGACCGCCTGGCCTTGCAGATTATCGGTACAAAGCTGATGGGCTACGCCGGTGTGCACCTGTCAGGGGTTCACACGCTCGAACAGCTGCTGGCCCTGGAGACCCGTATCGAGTACTGGCAAACCCAGGTTCAGTCCCTGGAGCAATGGGCACCGGCCTGGCACGCCAGCTGGCAGATGCCTGGCCTGCCGGCGGTGACCTTCCATCCGCCACAGGCTGGCTGGCGCCTGGACGAGTCACGGGTCGATGCCTCATTCAAGGAAAAAGCCCGCTATCATCTGATGCATGGCATGCACGCACTGCTGTTCAGCCGGCGCAACAGCCTGAGCAAGGCCTTCGGCTGGGCGGTGCGCCAGCCTCTGTGGGGTACACGCGTCGGCGCACACGTGCTGCACACGCTGGAGCGCAGTGTGAAGCGCCCGCTGGTGGGTTGCGACACCTGCGGCCGTTGCCGCCTGGAAGACACCTTGTATATCTGCCCGGAAACCTGCCCTAAAGGCCTGGCCAATGGCCCTTGCGGCGGAACCGCCCTGAACCGCTGCGAGTTCGGCGACCGCGAGTGCATCCACAGCGTCAAGTACCGCACCGCCAAAGCAGTGCGGCAAACCGCTGTGCTGACCGAACGCCTGATCCCGTGCATCGAGGTCGAAACCCGCCACCGCAGCTCATGGCCGCAGTGGTTCGCAGGGCAGGCGCCGCAGCGGCTCAGCCCGCAGCCATTGCCTCGAAGCCAGCCCGAATCGTAGCCTCGGGCAGTTCATCGGCAATGAACACCATCACGCTCTCGCGCGCTTCGCCTGCAGCCCACTCGGCGTCCCAGTCGAAGCCATAAAGCTTGAGCACGCCCTGAAACACCAGCTTGCGCTCCTCGCCGGCAATGTTCAGCACGCCCTTGTAGCGCAGCAGCTGTTTGCCGTGGGTTTCCAGCAGCTCGTTCATGAAGCTGCTGAGGCGGTCGATATCCAGCGGGGCTTCGGTACGCAGCACCATCGTGGAGATACGGTCCGGGGTGGCAGGCTTGAGCACCGGTCGCAACATCGGTTTCAGGTTCACCCCAAGGTCAGGGTTGAGGTTGAAACCTCGCACATCCAGTAACTCAGCCAGGTCGATGCAGCCGTGTTCGACCACACGGATCGCAGCCCTGCTATTGATGCGGGCCAGGCGTTCGCGCAGGGCTTCAACAGCAGCCGGCTCGACCAGGTCGGTCTTGCTCAGCAGCAGACGGTCGGCAAAGCCGACCTGGGCCTGAGCGATGGTCTGGGTCAGGTGCAGTTCGGCATGCGCGGCATCGACGAGGGTGATGATGCCGTCGAGGATGTAGCGCTCACGCAGCTCTTCGTCGATGAAGAACGTTTGCGCGACCGGCGCCGGGTCGGCCAGGCCGGTGCATTCGATCACCAGGCGATCGAAGGCGATTTCCCCCGCATCCAGGCGTTCAAGCAGCAGGTAAAGAGCGCGAGTCAGGTCGCCATGGATGCTGCAGCATACACACCCGTTGGCCAAGGTCATGACCTGCACCGGCTGGTCCCCCAGCAGTTGGCTGTCGATGCCGGCCTCGCTGAATTCGTTTTCGATCACGGCGAGCTTCAGGCCATGCTCGGCCTTGAGCATGTGCTTGAGCAAGGTGGTCTTGCCGGCACCGAGGAAGCCTGTAAGGACGGTTACGGGAATGGGCGTCTGCACGCAAAATACTCCTGAATCTGAAAATGACTGTGGGAGCCGGTTACCCAGGCTCCCACAGGTTTACACGTACCGCAGGCTCAACAGCACTTGGGCCCGGACTTGCCACCGTAACGTGCTTCCTGACGTTCGCGGAAGAACGCCTCGTAGCTCATCACCGGCTTGTCCGGATGCGTTTTCTGCATGTGTTCGACATAGTTGTCGTAGTCGGGCATGCCGACCATCAGGCGGGCTGCCTGCCCCAGGTATTTGCCCAGTCGACCCAAGTCGTTGAACATGATTGCAGTCCTCTCGATTACGCGTCAGGCAACGCCTGGAACGGGGTTTCCTTGTCGCTGCGTTCTTTGCGGCCCAAGGCGGCGTAGCCGACCTTGATGGCGAAGAACAGGATGCTGAAGACCACCAGCAGGAACAAGATCGTCAGGCCCGCGTTGGTGTAGGCGTTGAAGATCACGTGCTGCATCTGCCCGATGTCCTTGGCCGGGGCCAGTACCTGGCCGGCGTCCAGCGCAGTGCTGTACTTCTTGGCCAAGGCCAGGAAGCCGACAGCCGGGTTGGGGTCGAACAGCTTGATCAGGCCTGCAGCCGTGGTGCAGATCAGCAGCCATACGGCCGGCAGCAGGGTGACCCAGATGTAGCGCTGACGCTTCATCTTGATCAGCACCACAGTACCGAGCATCAAGGCGATACCGGCCAGCATCTGGTTGGAGATACCAAACAGCGGCCACAGGGTGTTGATGCCACCCAGTGGGTCGATGACGCCCTGGTACAGCAGATAGCCCCAGAGTGCCACGCAGCCAGCGGTGGCGAGCAGGTTGGCCCCCCACGATTCGGTGCGTTTGAGTGCAGGCACGAAGCTGCCCAGCAGGTCCTGCAGCATGAAGCGCCCGGCACGGGTACCAGCGTCTACCGCCGTGAGGATGAACAGCGCCTCGAACAGGATCGCGAAGTGGTACCAGAAGGCCATGGTGTTTTCACCTGGCAACACCTGGTGCAGGATCTGCGCGATACCGACCGCCAGGGTTGGCGCACCGCCGGCACGGGCCAGGATGGTGTGCTCGCCGATGTCACGGGCAACGGCTTCGAGCTGCTCGGGTGTAATCAGGAAGCCCCAACTGCTGACGGTCTGCGCCACCGACGCGACATCGGTACCTACCACTGCAGCCGGGCTGTTCATGGCGAAGTACACGCCCGGTTCGATCACCGAGGCCGCAACCATGGCCATGATGGCAACGAACGATTCCATCAGCATGCCGCCGTAGCCGATATAGCGGGCGTTGGTTTCGTTATCCAGCAGCTTGGGAGTGGTCCCCGAGGAAATCAGCGCGTGGAAGCCGGACACCGCACCACAGGCAATGGTGATGAACAGGAACGGGAACAGGGTCCCCTTCCACACCGGGCCGGTGCCGTCGGTGAACTGGGTCAGCGCCGGCATTTTCAGCTCAGGTGCGATGATCAGGATACCGATGGCCAGGCCAAGGATCGTGCCGATCTTGAGGAAGGTCGACAGGTAGTCACGCGGTGCCAGCACCAGCCACACTGGCAGCACGGCGGCGACAAAACCGTAGCCCACCAGCATCCAGGTGATCTGCACGCCGGTGAACGTGAACGCCGGGCCCCACACCGGGTCCGCAGCGATCACGCCGCCCAGCCAGATCGAGGCCAGCAGCAGTACCACACCAACGACCGAGATTTCGCCAATACGGCCCGGACGGATGTAGCGCATGTAGATGCCCATGAACATCGCGATCGGGATGGTCGCCATCACCGTGAACATGCCCCATGGGCTTTCGGCCAGGGCCTTGACCACGATCAACGCCAGCACCGCGAGGATGATGATCATGATCAGGAAACAGCCGAACAGGGCAATGGTGCCCGGGATTCTGCCCATTTCCTCGCGCACCATATCGCCCAGCGAGCGCCCATTGCGGCGGGTAGACAGGAACAGGACCATGAAGTCCTGCACCGCACCGGCCAGCACCACGCCGGCGATCAGCCAGAGCGTGCCGGGCAGGTAGCCCATTTGCGCGGCGAGTACCGGCCCGACCAAGGGGCCTGCGCCGGCGATGGCAGCGAAGTGGTGACCGAAAAGAATGTGTTTGTTGGTCGGGACGTAGTCCAGGCCGTCGTTGTTGAGCACCGCCGGGGTGGCACGGCGGGGGTCGAGTTGCATCACCTTGGTGGCGATGAACAGGCTGTAGTAACGATAGGCGACCAGGTAGATGGCCACTGCCGCGACCACGATCCACAAGGCGTTGATCGCCTCGCCGCGACGCAGGGCAACCACACCCAGTGCGCAGGCGCCTATGACTGCCAGCGCCAGCCACGGAATATGGCGTAGCAGGCTATTATTGTTGTTCATGGTTAGCTTCCAGCTGGTGGATTGGAAAGACCGCCCACCGAGTCTAGGGCCAGTCAAGCGGCATTGCCACACTTGCTTCGTTCTAGAGCCTCTGCGGCCAGATTGCAGTACCTGATGCACATGCAACTCTAACTATAGTCAGGATGACACCTGATGACCTATTCGAGGATCCATGCCATGAGCGATCATGACGAACGCCGCCGCTTTCAACGCATCGACTTCGATGCCCCCACCGAGCTGCGCCAGGGGCTGAAACGCTGGCCTGCAAAACTGCTGGACCTTTCACTCAAAGGCTTGCTGATCGAACGCCCGGCAGACTGGGATGCCGACCTGACCCAGGACTTCGACGCCATCATCGACCTGGACAACGAGGTCCGTGTGCAGATGCAGGTCGAACTGCGCCACGAAGAACCGGACCGCCTGGGCTTCATTTGCCTGTACATCGACGTCGATTCGATGACCCATTTGCACCGTCTTGTGGAATTGAACGTGGCTGACAGCACCGAAATGATGCGTGAGCTGCGCGAACTCATCGAATAATAAAATCTCTTAGCTAGCTAATAGCCTTCCCGCCTGGTGTTTCTTGTCTACCCAGACAGCTTTAAGCCTGGGTAGCGATGCTTTGTACACACCCTTCTAATACAGCTTCTGCCAAGTTGGTACGCCTTCTGCATTGGGTTTTAGCACACCCTGCAGCCAGACCTGTTCGCGCTCCGATCAAAATATTGTATACAATTCTTGTGGCAATCATTTGTAGGAAGTGTCTACAGTAGCGGCACAACAATAAACAGAGAGCCTGCTCCATGACTACGTCCCCTAGCACGTCTCCCGCCAAGCGACCCGAGGATGAAAACCTCGGCCTTGGTGCCAACCTGGCCTATGGTCTGCAGCATGTGCTGACCATGTATGGTGGGATCGTCGCAGTACCCCTGATCCTGGGGCAGGCCGCGGGCCTGAATGGTGCCGAAATCGGCATGCTGATCGCCGCCTCGCTGTTCGCCGGTGGCCTTGCTACCCTGCTGCAGACCCTTGGCCTGCCGTTCTTCGGTTGCCAGTTGCCACTGGTGCAAGGCGTGTCGTTCGCCGGTGTGGCGACCATGGGTGCGATCCTGAGCAGCGAGGGGGGCGGTGGCCTGCCTGGGGTGCTCGGCGCGGTCATGGCTGCGTCGCTGATCGGCTTTCTGATCACACCGGTGTTCTCGCGCATCACCAAGTTCTTCCCGCCGCTGGTGACCGGTATCGTCATCACCACCATCGGCCTGACCCTGATGCCGGTTGCCGCACGCTGGGTAATGGGTGGCAACAGCGCCTCGCCGGAGTTCGGCAGCGTGGCCAACATCGGCCTGGCCGGGCTGACCTTCGCCATCGTGCTGCTGCTGAGCAAGCTTGGCAGCGCCACCATCTCACGCCTGTCGATCCTGCTGGCCATGGTGGTCGGCACGCTGATCGCCTGGGCATTGGGCATGACCGATTTCAGCAAGGTCAGCGAAGGCCCGATGTTCGCCTTCCCCACGCCTTTCCACTTTGGCATGCCGGAGTTCCACATCGCCGCGATCCTGTCGATGTGTATCGTGATCATGGTCACCCTGGTGGAAACGTCGGCCGATATCCTCGCCGTGGGTGAGATCATCGACACCAAGGTGGACTCCAAGCGCCTGGGCAACGGCCTGCGCGCCGACATGGCCTCGAGCATCCTGGCGCCGATTTTCGGTTCGTTCACCCAAAGCGCGTTCGCCCAGAACGTCGGCCTGGTGGCCGTGACCGGGGTCAAGAGCCGCTACGTGGTGGCTACCGGCGGCGTGATTCTGGTGGTACTCGGCCTGCTGCCAGTCATGGGCCGGGTGATTGCCGCCGTGCCTACCCCGGTACTGGGCGGCGCCGGTATCGTGCTGTTCGGCACCGTGGCGGCCAGCGGTATCCGCACCCTGTCCAAGGTCAGCTACAAGAACAACGTCAACCTGATCATCGTCGCGGCCTCGCTGGGCTTCGGCATGATCCCGATTGCCGCGCCGACCTTCTACCACCACTTCCCGAACTGGTTCGAGACCATCTTCCACTCCGGCATCAGCTCGGCGGCGATCATGGCCATCCTGCTGAACCTGATCTTCAACCATTTCACCACCGGCAACTCCGAAAACCAGTCAGTGTTCGCTGCAGCCTACGAGCGCACCATCCAGTATTCGGACATTTCCGCGCTGCGTGATGGGGACTACTTCAAAGATGGCAAGCTGTTCGATGCCGAGGGTAACGAAGTGCCGATGCTGGAACTGGACGAGCACGGCAATGAAACGGTCAGGCGCACGGCCGTTGCCGAGCACTGACGGGTTGCAGGAGCGAGCTTGCTCGCTCCTGCACGCTATTCGAACAATGCATCCAGCGCCTGTTCCAGCCGGGTAACGGCAATCACCTGCAACCCCGCAGGCGCTTCTTTCGGCGCATTGCCCTTGGGCACGATGGCACGCTTGAAGCCGTGCTTGGCCGCTTCCTTCAAGCGCTCCTGGCCACTGGGCACCGGCCGTACCTCGCCCGACAAGCCGATCTCGCCAAACACCAGCAAACCATGGGCCAGTGGCCGGTTGCGCAAGCTGGACATCACCGCCGCCAGCAGCGCCAGGTCCGAAGCCGTTTCCAGCACCTTCACCCCGCCGACCACGTTGAGAAACACATCCTGGTCATGGGTCGGGATACCGCCATGGCGGTGGAGTACCGCCAACAACATGGCCAGACGGTTCTGGTCCAGGCCCAAGGTCACCCGCCGCGGGTTGGCCAGATGGCTATCGTCGACCAGCGCCTGCACCTCGACCAGCATTGGCCGGGTACCCTCCCAGGTTGCCATC
Source organism: Pseudomonas sp. CGJS7 (assembly GCF_036961695.1). Taxonomy (NCBI): domain Bacteria; kingdom Pseudomonadati; phylum Pseudomonadota; class Gammaproteobacteria; order Pseudomonadales; family Pseudomonadaceae; genus Pseudomonas; species Pseudomonas sp. CGJS7. Next base: position 11,813 of record NZ_JBAMDI010000202.1, read on the forward strand.
ACCACGCTACCCGGCACCTCTTCCTGAGTACGGTTGAGGAAGATCGCCGACGGGTTGGATACCTCTTTGAGGCCACGATCGGTCATGCCGAACACGCCCAGTTCGTTGACCGCGCCAAAACGGTTCTTGACCGCCCGCAGCAAGCGCAGGCGGCCATCGGACTCACCCTCGAAATACAGCACCGTGTCGACCATGTGCTCCAGCACCCTTGGGCCAGCCAGCGAGCCTTCCTTGGTCACGTGGCCGACCAGGAAGATTGCCGTACCGCTTTGCTTGGCATAGCGCACCAGCAACGCTGTGCTTTCGCGCACCTGGGCCACGCCGCCCGGGGCCGATTGCAACTGCTCGGTGAAAATGGTCTGGATCGAGTCGATCACCATTACCCGCGGCTTCTCGACCCGCGCCGTGGCAATGATCGTCTCGATGCAGGTTTCGGTCATCACCTTGAGCTGGTCCTGGGGTAGGCCCAGCCGCCGCGAGCGCATGGCCACCTGCTGCTGCGACTCCTCCCCCGTGACATACAGGGCCGGCATGCCCACGGCAATGTTGCACAAGGTCTGTAGCAAAATGGTCGACTTGCCGATGCCGGGGTCACCGCCGATCAGCACCACCGAGCCATCCACCAGGCCGCCACCCAGCACGCGGTCCAGTTCGGTGCTGCTGGTCGTGAAACGCGGGATTTCCTCGACACTGACTTCGGCCAGGGTCTTGATCTGCGCCTGCTGCCCTGTCCAGCCAGCGCGGCCGCTACTGGGTGCAGCAGCGCCGCCGCTTTCGATCATGGTTTCGACCAGGGTGTTCCAGGCCCCGCATTCGCCGCACTGGCCGGCCCATTTGGGGAAGGTCGCGCCGCATTCGGTGCAGCCATACAAGCGCTTGGCCTTGGCCATGGGTGAGGTCTCCTGGAAAAATTCGCCATGATAGCTGAGCAGGACGTGTCTCGAACGCCTCGGGATGCGACAAAACTATTCGTTCTAACTGCAGTCAGTAGCCCTGAACACAACGCATGAAGCGTTTAAGTGGCTTACACTGCCTTAACCTTACCTTTTGTTACAAGGAACCAAACATGGGCATGCTCAACGAGTTCAAGGCTTTCGCAGTCAAAGGCAATGTCGTCGACATGGCGGTCGGTATCATCATCGGCGCGGCCTTCGGCAAGATCGTCTCGTCCTTCGTCGGCGACGTGATCATGCCGCCACTGGGCCTGCTGATCGGTGGCGTGGACTTCAGCGATCTGGCCATTACCCTGAAGGCTGCCGAAGGTGACGTGCCAGCGGTGATGCTGGCGTATGGCAAGTTCATCCAGACCGTGATCGACTTCCTGATCGTGGCCTTTGCCATCTTCATGGGCGTGAAGGCGATCAACAAGCTCAAACGTGAAGAAGCCGTGGCGCCGACTACGCCGCCTGTGCCTTCGGCTGAAGAGACGCTGCTGACCGAGATTCGCGATTTGCTCAAGACGCAGAACCAGAACCGCTTGCCTTGAAATAGCCGGGGGCGCTGGGGGGGGCGGGCATGCTCGCGAAGAAACCAATGCGGTGGATGGCACCGGCTCTGCCGGTGTTCGCGGGTGAACCCGCTCCTACACGGCGGCCTGTGTCCAACCTCCAATGCGTGTCCACCATCGGAGCGGGTTTACCCGCGAATACGGTGGCGGCGGCAACGGTGAACGGCGGGTGGAGATTGGCCAGCAGGGCCGGCCTCTTCGCGGGTAAACCCGCTCCTACAC
>NZ_JBAMDI010000203.1:0-13454 GCF_036961695.1 Pseudomonas sp. CGJS7
TGCCCAGCGCGCCAGTTTGGCCGACCGCGTCGCGGTGCTCGAACAGCGCGCCTCGGACAATCAGGCCAATCTCGACCTGCTCAACCAGGTCACCCAGCTGCGCACCGAAATGCAGGCCTTGCGCTCGCAGATGGAAGAGCTGCAGCAACAGAACAAGCAATTGCAAGAAAGCGGCAAGGCGCAGTACCTGGACACCGACAACCGTCTCAACCGCCTGGAAAGCGGCGGCGCGGCGGCCGGCGGTGCTCCGCAAGCGTCCGCGCCCAAGGCTCCGACACCGCCGGCAGCGGCGGTGAAGGACACCCCGCCGGCGGTGCACGGCGATGCCGGCCTGGTCGCCCAGAGCGGCGACGAACGCGCCGCCTACGACACCGCGTTCGGCGCGCTCAAATCCGGCCAGTACGCCGAATCGGCGCGGCTGTTCCAGGATTTCCTCGCCGCCCATCCCAGCGGCGCGTACGCGCCCAATGCGCTGTATTGGCTGGGCGAGAGCTATTACGTCACCCAGAATTACCAGCTCGCGCAGGAGCAGTTCCAGGCGCTGCTCGACCGCTACCCGACCCACGACAAGGCCGCCGGGGCCCTGTTGAAAGTCGGCCTGGCCCAGTTCGGCCTGAAACAGGTCGAGGCCGCCGAGCGCACGCTCGCCGACGTCGCCACCCGCTATCCCGGCACCGACGCCGCCCGCACAGCCGCCGATCGCCTCAATGCGATCCAGCTGAGCCGGCTGCGCAACTGAGACACCCATGAACGCCGTTGCCCCGCAGACGGCCGCCGCGCCGTCCGAGCGCCTGCGGCTGACCGAAATCTTCCTGTCGCTGCAAGGCGAATCCAACTCGATCGGCTGGCCGACCGTGTTCGTGCGCCTGACCGGCTGCCCGCTGCGCTGCCAGTACTGCGACACCGCCTACGCCTTCCACGGCGGCGAGTGGTGGGACTTCGAAGCGATCCTGGCTGAGGTCGCCAAACACGGCGCCCGCCACGTCTGCGTGACCGGCGGCGAGCCGCTGGCGCAGAAGCGCTGCATCCAACTGCTGGAGAAGCTGTGCGACGCCGGTTACGAGGTCTCGCTGGAAACCTCCGGCGCGATCGACATCGGCCCGGTCGACCCACGCGTGTCGCGCGTGCTCGACATCAAGACCCCGGACTCGCTGGAAGCCCACCGCAACCTGTGGAGCAACCTGCCGCTGCTGACCGCGCGCGACCAGATCAAGTTCGTCATCTGCAGCCGCGAGGACTACGACTGGTCGAAGGGCATCGTCGCCGAGCACGGTTTGACCGCGGTGTGCGACGTGCTGTTCTCGCCCAGCTTCACCCAGATCAAGCCCAGCGACCTGGCCGACTGGATCGTCGCCGATCGCTTGCCGGTGCGGTTCCAGCTGCAGTTGCACAAGATTCTTTGGAACGACGAGCCGGGCAGGTAAACGCCGGGAATAGAGGGGCGGAGGCCGGGAGCAGGAAAAGCGCTGGCTTCCCCGATCTGTTCGAATGCTCCGATCCGCCGGCTGTTGCTCGTCATCCCCGCGAAGGCGGGGGATCCAGGGCCTTATCGCGACATGACTCTGAAGTCTCTGGATCCCCGCCTTCGCGGAGATGACGAGCGCAGAGCATCGCCCCCTCCGTTTAGCTTCTTCCGATTCCCGAGCTCCACACCATGAAAAAAGCCGTCGTTCTAGTCTCCGGAGGCATGGACTCCGCCGTCGTCATCGCCATCGCCCGCGAGCAAGGCTTCGCCGTGCACGCGCTGAGCGTGCGCTACGGCCAGCGCCACACCTCCGAACTCGACGCCGCCGCGCGCATCGCCGTCAGCCTCGGCGCGGTCGCGCACAAGACCGTCAGCGTCGACCTGCGCAGCATCGGCGGCTCGGCCCTGACCGACGAAACCATCTCGGTGCCGCTGGACAACGACGGCCACGCCATCGGCACCGCCGCGGCCAAGGACGACATCCCGGTCACCTACGTGCCCGCGCGCAACACCATCATGCTGTCGATCGCCCTGGGCTGGGCCGAAGTGCTCGGCGCCAACGACATCTTCTGCGGCGTCAACGCGGTGGACTACTCCGGCTACCCCGACTGCCGCCCCGAGTTCATCGAAGCCTTCGAGCGCCTGGCCAACCTGGCCACCAAGGCCGGCGTGGAAGGCGCCGGGTTGCGCGTGCAGGCCCCGCTGCAATTCATGAGCAAGGCCGACATCGTCCGCGAAGGCCTGCGCCTGGGCGTGGATTTCAGCGAAACCGTGTCCTGCTACCAAGCCGACGACGGCGGCCGCGCCTGCGGCCACTGCGACGCCTGCCGCCTGCGCGCGGAAGGCTTCAACGCCGCCGGCGTGGCCGACCCGACCCGTTACGTCTGAGCGCCCGTCCCGCGCGCCAGCCCCGGGTCTGAACGTGTTCGGCCAGGGGGGCCTGACTCCGGGCCGTCGCCTTTGCTAGAATGTCCGGCCCGGCGAAACGCTGGGCACTCGACGCGGCCTCCAAACCGGCGTCGGCAACACACTCTGGGTCGTTAGCTCAGTCGGTAGAGCAGAAGACTTTTAATCTTTTGGTCGAAGGTTCGAATCCTTCACGACCCACCAGATACGAGAGGCACTCAGGAGCGATCCTGAGTGCCTTTTTCTTTGCGTCGATGAAAAGCCCTGTTCGCGGCTTTGAGCAGCCAGCCGATTCTTGCGTTCGGCGCCACCGGACCGATCGCATTCGCGCGATATCGCTAAGCGCCGATCGGGGCGGGATGCGCTTAGGCATGCATATACGTATGCCAGAACTGCGAACTGCCGCGATCCTCGCCATGCTTCCCGGAAACCGCACCGATGCGCCGCTAGTTTCGTGACGGCTCGCGATCATGCGGGCAGCAGCCCGAAACGGCTGCGTCATCGGCCAGGAGATCGCCATGATCCGATTGTCCAAGCGCTGGATCGCCTCGATTTCAGCGTTCGCGTTCGGCTTCGCGTTGGTCAGTACCAGCAGTTATGCCTACGATCCTTGCGAGCGTTGCTGGACGAGTTACTCGCGCTGCGTGCAGATCGGTGGGACGAACTGCAAGACTCAGCTCAATCAGTGCTTGCATCGCTACAGCTGTGGGTAGTCGCCGGTCTGGATGGGAGGGCAGCTGGCATGCGCTGTGGCTAGTCGTCTTTCGATACGGTCGGCGCCCGCCGACTCGGCATGCCGCTGCCGATCCCCAGCCTCCGGCCAATGACACTAGTCACTCGACATCCCGTCATGGCGCGCCGAGGATTTCCCGAAACACCGGAGCCACGCCATGCATAAGCGTCTGATCGCCATCGGAATTCTGAACGCGTTGTGCTTGGCATGGACTGCCGCCGCGGAGGAGGCGAAACCCGCCGCGACCGACGTCGCCTTCGCCTGGGACGTGAAGATTCCGCTGCGCGACGGGGTAAACCTCAGCGCGGCCCGCTATCGCCCGCTGAACGAAAAAGCCGGAACGCCGTGCATCTTCGCGATGACGCCGTACATGGCCCAGCGCAATCACGAGCGCGCGATGCACTTCGCCCGCAACGGTTACACCTATTACGCCGTCGACGTGCGCGGCCGCGGCAATTCGCAGGGCGAGTTCACGCCGCTGCTGCAAGAGGCGAAGGACGGCCACGACGTGGCCGAGTGGCTGGCCAAGCAGCCCGAGTGCAACGGCAAGGTCGCGATGAACGGCGGTTCCTACCTGGGCTACAGCCAGTGGGCGGCGGCGAAAGAGTTGCCGCCGCATCTGGCGACGATCGTGCCGGTCGCGTCGGTGGGGCCGGGCATCGATTTTCCGATCCTCAACAACATTCCGTACACCTACAACATTCAGTGGCTGACCTTCGTCAGCGGCAACACCACCCAGGACCGGATTTTCTTCGACGGTGCGTTCTGGGCGAGCCAATACCGGCGCTGGTATCAGGCGCATGCGCCGTACACGCAGCTCGACAGCTACATCGGAAACCCGTCGCCGACCTTCCAGAAATGGATCGAACATCCGTATCAGGACGCGTTCTGGGACAGCCATCGGCCGACGCCGGAACAGTACGCGCAGATGCGCATGCCCATCCTGAGCATCACCGGGCATTACGACGACGATCAGCCCGGCGCGATGCACTACTACAAAGAACACATGCGCTACGGCAACGACCGCGCCAAGGCCGCGCACTATCTGGTCATCGGGCCCTGGGATCACTTCGGAACCGGCGTTCCGCAGGCCGAGGTGGGCGGTCTGAAAATCGCGCCAGCGGGCGTGGTCGACATGGCCGCCTTGCTGACCTCGTGGTACGACTGGACCTTGAAGAACGGCAAGAAGCCCGAGCTGTTGAAGGACAAGGTCGCGTTCTACATGGTCGGCGAAGAAGCCTGGCGTTACGCGCCTTCGTTGCAGGCGGCCACCGCGAGCACCCAGACCTGGTATCTGGACTCGCAGGGCGGCCGCGCCAACGACGTATTCGAATCGGGCCAACTGCGCAGCGCGCCATCGGCTTCGGCCACGCCCGATCGCTATATCTACGATCCGCTCGACACCAGTCCGTTGCAGTACGAAGATCGGCCGGAAGTGTTCGCACCGACCTACGCTTTCATTCTCGATCAGCGCAGCACGCTGCTGTCGTCGGGCAAGCAGTTGGTCTACCACACGCCGGCGCTGGAGAAAGAGCTCGACATCGCCGGTTTCTTCAAGTTGTCGGCGTACATCGCGCTCGACCAGTCGGACACCGATTTCGCCGCCAAGATCTACGAGGTGAAGGCCGACGGCAGCACGGTGTTTCTGACTCAGGAGCTCAAGCGTGCGCGGTATCGCACCAGTTTGCGCGAGCCGGTGCCGGTGGTGCCGGGCGCGATCGAGCGTTACGACTTCGAGCGCTTCAACTTCACTGCGCGACGCTTGGCCCAGGGCAGCCGCTTGCGTCTGGTGATCGCGCCGCTCAACAGCATGTCGATGCAGAAGAACTACAACACCGGCGGGGTGGTCGCGGAAGAGTCCGGCAAGGACGCGCGAAAGGTTACGGTGACGCTGTATCACGATGCGCAGCGTCCCAGTGCGTTGTATGTGCCTGTCGCGGCGAAGTCGTCGGTTGGCGGAAAATAGCCGAGACCGGGGGCGAGAGCGATGGTGGCGAGTGGGGTTTGGCGCTGAGCCCACCGCGCTCTGGACAGGAAGATGCAGAGCCGACCGTTCAAGAAATTGCGGTCGGTATCGTCGCGGCAACGCACGCTATCGAGGCTGAGTCGCCATCCGCTAGCGCGATTTTCTGACTGAGAATCTGGCTGTCGCGCGAGGGCTGCTTCGTAGGCTTGGATAACTTCGGGCGGGTTGAGGGTTGCGGCGGGGCAAGGGTTGGCGGATAGCCGCCTCGCCATGCCCGAGGCGTGGCGCGACGGTCGGGCCGATCCATGCATCCGGCAGATCGATAGTGAGCTAGAGCCGGACAGCGATGCGATCAGTCCATCTTAACGCGATTGGTGGCGGTCGTTTTCTTTCCGAGTGCTTGCTTCTGTGCGCTCGCAGTGCAAGTGGCCGAATGGTCGAAGGCATTGGTTATCTTGCCATCGGCGTCGGTTAAGGTTGTCCGGAAGCCGAATGTGGCTGTCGGCATCGGCTGCGATGGATGGCAGCTGAAATTGAAGGTCAACGGTGACGGAGTGTTCGTAGCGTAAGTTGTTTCCGAGCCGGCGTTGTCGCAGGTCCAGCCGCTGGGGCAGGTAGTCGGTTTTACGGACCGTTTCATTGGAAATTTTGGTTTTCCACTGTAAGCCAGGGTAACGGGAATCGCCGTATAGTACGGGCCCGCTACATTCGTGATGCTAACTATTCGGAACCGGTCATAGTTGTTGATATACGCCTGCATTTCGTCTGTGCACAGCCCGCGTCGCCAGACTCCAGGGTTCAGAGATTTGTACATTGAACAACTGGCATCATCATTGATGTCGTCGAGGCCGACGGTATGCCCGAGTTCGTGGAGCGCCGCAGATTGGAAATCGGTCCTGTCTGGGGGAGTGGCTGTCACTCCCGCGCAAGTGAGCTTGATGACTGATGAAGGAACTTCCTCAAGACGCCTCTTGTCGACGATGACATCGGCATTGTTGATTGTTGGCGTGCCCGGCACCCATCCTATCCGCGCGGCCATCACCGCATTTAGATTTTGCGGGGAGCCAGATTCGAAAGTTATGTTTTGCGAATCGAAAGCCTCTGTCTGATCGACGCGTCGGGGGTGTCTTCCTGAAATGTCGACATCGAACTTGAAGTTTGCGCCGGCATTGTTCCAGGCAGTGGCCGCGAACAATGCTTGTTCGATGCATTCATTGGGAATGGATTCGTGGAATCCAATCCTGAGTCCGGCGGTATCCCATGTCCCAATAATTGCTGGTGGTGTCGCCCAGGTTGAACCGGTCCATACCATCAAACCGGTTGCTAGCGCTGCGCGCAGCTGACAGGGCCTCATCGCCGCCCCCCGGCCTTGTTGTTCACTCCTGTAAGTTTTCCAAGATCGCTCTCTGCCGATGCCAAGTCTTTCGGGGCTTCGCCAGATATCGTGGGTTGGGGGCCGCGCCGCAGCTTGCCGCCATCCAAGACTTCATACGCGAGAAAAGGCAGCGCGGTGAAACTGCTCTCCGGTTGCTTCTTGCTTAGGGCAACGAATTGTTCATACCAATTCTTGGACAGTACCAACAGATATTTTTTGCCGGGCTCAAAGTCGACGTCGCCGAAGTCCCTGATTTCATTGCCGTTGGGTTGGGGACCAGAGCTTCTTGCGACGAAAACCACGTCGCCGGCCGTCCGCGATCCCTTTAGTGACTTCACGATGGTGAAGGGCATTTCGGACAGAAATCCGTCGATGCGATTTCTATCTGCACGCACCTTTCCAGCCGTGGCGACTACTACCAGATCAGCCAGTAGCATTTGCTCGGCAGGTGTTGTTATGCCTGTAAAAAGCCGGTGGGCCATGCCTACCAGGTCGATGTTGCGGCGACGAAAGGCGTTAACCTCTGCAGCTGTAATTCCCAGTGCGGCCGCGTCGATGGCGGCGTCACGCGAAAGCGCGTCGGCTCGATCAGCGGGCAACGCCGAAGCGGTGCGAACCTTGCCGGTTGTGAGCAGTTGCTGGTAGTCGCCAAACCGGCCGCGTCTGGTGATGGCTTGGAGGCGGTCTTGCTGATACTTCTTGGCTTCCTGACGTCTTGTCTCTGGCGTGGGTTCATTGGGAGCCGCATGCAGTAGCGCAACGGGAGAAAATCCGGCCAGCGCAGTTGCAAATACAAGAATTCGCCACATTCCACTGTTCTCCTTGTGTGGGGCGCCAACCATTCGAGATGGCGCTGGTCGCGCCCTCGATGAGGGGCATGCTTGCTTTGCTGTCGAGCACGTTGAGTATCGCTCAGGCCGAAGCGGCGAGAGTTCGGACTTGTCCTAATTTGAGGGGTGAGCTCGGTGTGGCCAGTCCTGCGGCAGACGCGCACATTCTTGGCGCCCAATGATCGGCGCCAGATCACGCACTGCGGCGCGAGCGATCTGCTGACGGATGCTCTTCATTCCGGCTTGACGATGGTTCGGGCCGCTGTTGCCCCAGGCTCGATCGCATTCGAATCGCCACGACGGGGGTTCACCGCGTCGCGGTTGGCTCTATCAGGCTGCGCCATTTTTCCAGAAATCGCCGCCGCTTCACTTCGTCCAGATACACCAGGAATCCCAATCCCAGCGGCGTACGCCGCAACGTGGTGCCGCGCGGGTCGAAGCCGGCGTAAACCGGCGCGATGTCGGGCAGGTCTACGCGCGCGGGGATCAATTTGGCGTTGCTTGCGAGGACGGCCTGGCCGCGTGCGGACAGCAAGTAGTCGAGGAAGCGCTGGGCTTCGGCCGGGTTGGGCGCGTTGGCGGGAATCACCGCGGTGCGCGCAACCAGCAGCAGGTGATCTCGCGGCAGCACGATCCGCAGCGGTGCGCCGCGCTGAATACGCTGCAGGGCGTAGGAGCCGAATACGCCATAGGCCAGTCCCATGTCGCCGTTGGACAGCTGGTCGAGCAGGTTGTCCATGCGTTTGAACAACTGCGCGCGGTTGGCGCCGAGCGCGCCGAGCATGGGGCCGGAGTCGCTGCCGAGCAGTTTGGTTTCTTGCGTGGCGATGAAATACGCCACCGCACTGCCGCGCGGGTCTTGCAGGGCGATCTTGCCGCGCAGCGGGTGGTCGGGCTGGGCCAGCAGCGCTTGCAGTTGGCCGCGGGTTTGCGGGGCGCGCGAGGCTTCCAGCAACCGGGAGTTGTAGACCATCACCACCGGCTCGTAGCCGTAAGCGAAGATTTCGTCGCGCCAGCGCGCGGTGGCGGGCAGGGCCTGGGTTTGCGGCGAGCGGTAGGCGCGGCTGAGGCCGTCGTTGACCAGTTTGATCTGCAGGTCGGTGCTGCTGCTCAGCAGCAGGTCGGGGCGTTCGGAGGTCGATCCGGCGCGGGTGGCGCGGCGGTAGATGTCCTGGGTGTCCAGGTGCGAGTAACGCACTTCCACGCCGGGGTGGATGCGTTGGTAGTCCAGCGCCAGCGCGCGGATCAAGCCGGCGTTGGATGAGCCGTGCAGGACCAGCCGGGCTTGTTGCGGGATCTTGGATTCGAACACGGTGATGCGTTCGCTCTGCGGCGGACGCGCCTGGGCGGGTTGCGAACACAAGGCGCCGAGCACGGCGATCGGATACAGCGCCGCGGCCGAGATCGCGCGCAGCCGTGTCATTGCGCGTCCTTGGGCAGCAGCAGGCGCACGCTCAGGCCGCCTTGTTCGGAGGATTGCAGCATCACCCGGCCGCCATGGCTTTCGACCACGCGCTTGACGATCGCCAGTCCCAGTCCCGCGCCCTGCACCGAGGCGTTTTCGCCGCGGCCGAAACGTTCGAAGGCGCGTTCGCGGTCTTCGGCGCTCATGCCGGGACCGGCGTCGTCGACGCTGAGCAGCAGGCCGTCGGCGTCTTGTTGCAGGCGCACGTAGACCGGCGCTTCGCTGTGGGCGCCGTGCTTGATCGCGTTGTCGATCAGGTTCTTGATCGCTTCGCGCAGCATCAGCGCGTCGCCGTGCAGGGCGGTGTCCTCGGCGCTGCATTCGAAGCGCACGTCGGGGCGCGGTTCGGCCAGGGGCACCGATTCGTGCAGCGCCTGGCGGGCGATGGTTTCCAGATTCACCGGTTTGAAGTTGTGCAGTTCGGCGCGGTGGGTGACGTTGGCGTGGCTGAGCAGTTGGTTGAGCAAGCGGCTGAGCTTGCCGGAATGGCGCTCGATCGCATGCAGGCCCTGGCGCCATTGTTGCGGGTTGCTCTGATGCAGCGACAGCTGCGCCTGCGCCCGCAGCGAGGCCAAGGGATTGCGCATCTGGTGAGCGGCTTCGGCGATGTAGGCGCGCAGCACGTCGATGTTGGTCGACAGGCGCGACATGAAATGGTTCTGCGCGGCGACCACGTGCGACAGTTCGGTCGGCACCGCGCGGGTGATCGGGCGCAGGTCGAACGGTCCGCGCACGCTGAAGTCTTGTTCGATCCGAACCAGCGGTTGCAAGGCGCGGTCGATCGCGAACCAGGCCAGCAACAGGATCGCCACGGTGAACAATGCGATCCAGCCGGTCACGTGCCAGACGATGTCGCGGGCGACGTCGTCGCGCGCGCGCCGGGTCTGGCCGATTTGCACGATCGCCGCGTCCGGCCCGTCGGCGCTGCTGGCGGCGCGACGCAGCACGGCGAATCGCACCGGTTCGCCGCGGTACTGCGCGTCGAAGAACACGGTGCGGTCGCCCAGCCCGGTGCGCGGGCGCGGCAGGTCGTCGTAGCCGGTCAAGGTGCGGCCGCCGGCCAGATACACGCGATAGAACGCGCGATCGTCCGGCGCCGCCGACAGCAACTCCAGCGCGGCGCAGGGGATGTTGGCCTCCCATTGGCCGTCGACCAGGGTGATGCTGTCGGCGATGGTCAGCGCGGAGGCGTTGAGCAAGCGGTCGTAGGACAGATCGGCCGCGCGCTCGCCGTAGCGGCTGGCGCCGAAGAACAGCAACAGCATGCCGACCAGCGAGAGCAAGCCGATCGACAGCAGCAAGGTGTGGCGGATCGACGGGCGCGCATGCTCGGCTTCAGTCATGCGCGGCGCCGAAGGGTTGCGCCAGCACCGCCTCGCCGCGGATGGTCTCGGCCAGGTAGCCGGTGCCGCGCACGGTGACGATGCGCAGGAACTGCTGCGGCAGCTTCTTGCGCAGCCGGGCGACGTACAGCTCGACCGTATTGGAGCCGGCTTCTTCGCTCAGGGCGAACAGGCGATTGGTGATCTCGCTCTTGCTGACCACCTGGCCGAGCCGGCCGACCAGGATCTCCAGCAGGCTGTATTCGCGATTGGGCAGGTCGATGGTGCGGTCTTCGAAGCGTACGCGGCGCGCGGCGTTGTCCATCAGCAGCGGTCCGATCCGCACCAGGCTGGAGGTCTGCGCCTGCCGGCGCCGGGTCAGGGCGCGGCAGCGCGCGCTGAGTTCGCGGAAATCGAACGGCTTGCCGATGTAGTCGTCGGCGCCGACGTCGAGCGCGCTGATCCGGTCTTCGATGTCCGAGCGTTCGGTCAGCATCAACACCGGGGTGGCGTCGCCGCGGCGGCGCAGTTCGGCCAGCAGGCTCAGGCCGTCCATGCGCGGCAGGCCGATGTCCAGCAGCACAAGGTCGTAGCGTTCGTGTTCGAGATAACGGCAGGCGTTGAGGCCGTCGGCTTCGTGATCGACCGCGTTGCCGGTGCGGCGCAGATGCTGCACCACTGCCTGAGCCAGATCGAGATTGTCCTCGACAAGCAATATACGCATGGAAACTCCTGGATAGCCTTAAGCCATGCGCGGGGGCGCATGAGGGGTTTTTTTGGGGGATAGGTCGTGTTGTCAGACTGCGGCGCGCGTCTACGCCGGCGGTGCGACAGGTCGCCGACAGGCTATCTGCTTAGACTGGAACCATGCTCTGGAGGGAGTGTTCGGTTGCGCTTGATCGATGTTGGTCGAGCCCGGTCGATAGTTGATGGACGCATGCTCCGGGGAAGGGAGCATGCGTTCACGACTAACACGGAGATTCTGCGCTGTCGATGGGCAGCTCCGCGAGTGTTCGAAAGTGTGAGGCAGTTAAAACTGCGCTGGCTGACAGGCGGTCATTTTGCCTGGAACAGGCACTTGCGAACAAACCCAAGCTGATGGCTGTCGTAAGAAAAACTAGGTATCGCGCGAAACGAATGCGTTTGCGGCTGCGTTGCCTCACCAAGCATCACCCGTTGGAGGAGACATGCGTCAAACATTGAAGGCCGGGCGTTCTGCGGCCGGGAACATCGCGTGCGGCCGTGTCGTTTCGGCGGCTTTGTCGCTGGGTCTGGCCGGCTTGCTGTGCTCGGCAAGCGCGGCAGCGGCGAACCAGAACAGCGGTTTCTACGTCGATCCCGAATCCAATTCGGTGAAGTGGATACGCAATAATCCGGCCGATTCGCGGGTGAGCAAGATCAAAAGCTCGATCGCGACCAAGCCGATGGCGCGCTGGTTCGGCAACTGGAACACCAACATCGGCACCGCCGTGTCGACTTTCGTCGACGGCGCGCGCGCGGCCGACAAGCTGCCGATCCTGGTCGCTTACAACATTCCCGGACGCGATTGCGGCAGCCATTCCGGTGGCGGCGCGGGCGACGCGGCGGCGTACAGAGCCTGGATTTCCAGTTTCGCCTCGGGCATCGGCAGCCGCCGCGCGGTGGTGGTGATCGAACCCGATGCATTGGCGCAACTCGATTGCCTGGACACTCAGCCCCGCGATCTGCGCGCCGAGCGCATCGGCATGCTGCAGTTCGCCGCGCGCGAGTTCAAAATGCGCGCGCCCAATGCGATGGTCTATCACGACGCGGGCAACGCCAGTTGGATCGCGGCCGATGAGATGGCGCGGCGCTTGAACAAGGTCGGCGTGAGCGACATCCGCGGTTTCGCCCTGAACGTTTCCAACTACCACACCACCGCCGATTCCAATCGTTACGGCGCGTCGGTCAAGGCGCAGTTGAAGGCGCAGTTCGGTTACGAGAAGCCGTTCGTGGTCGATACCAGCCGCAACGGCAAGGGCTCCAACGGCGAGTGGTGCAATCCGGCCGGACGCAAGCTCGGCGTGGTCTCGCAGAACAGCACCAGCGGCGCGGAGATGCTGTTGTGGATCAAGGTGCCGGGCGATTCGGACGGCAAGTGCGGCATCGCGCCGAACACCAAGGCCGGCGACTTTTCGCCCGACCTCGCAACCCGCTTGATCGAAGGGCGGTGAGCGTTTCGCGCTGAGCCGCGGGCTCGGCGCATCGATCCGCTCCGGGGCGGTGCGCACGGAGCGGGATCGCAGCGGCGGCGCATGCATCGGGCCGCTGCATTCGTACCCATTTTGGATCCGCCGCGTTGGCGCGGCGGAGCGCAAGCGCTCGCGCCGAACGGCGGGGGCGTGTTCGACGGCGAGCCGGGCCGGGCGCCGCGTTTGCGCCGTCGTTAGTTCGCTCAGGAGTTCGGCTCATGTCCCGGTTCTCGCAACGGCCCGCGCCACGGCGTTCGCATCGTTGGTTTTGGATGCTCGCGCTGTACGCGGCGTTCATCACCAGCGTGGCCTTGTCGGCCGATCGGCAGGCGCTGCTGGCGCAGGTGCAGGCGATGGCCGAATCGCCGCCGGCGCCGGACCGTCCCGATGCGGACGGCCAGCGCAATCGGCCGACGCATCGGCTGAGCGCGCGCTGATCCGATTCAACGCGCCTGGCGCGGACACCGTCAGTTGTCCCGCACGACGCGTCCAGGTTTCTCCGCTGCGCACCCGGTCCCATGCCCCCTCGGACCAGCCGGTTTTCTCTCCTTGAGCCGGCGTGCGATTCGCGGAGCGTTGCGGAGCGGTCTCCACTCGTGGATGGAGATCGCTCCGCGGCGATTTATCGCCGGCGCGGTCTGCGCGCCTGTCCGACTTCCGTGGCCTATCGAGGAACTACGCATGACCCGCTTTCCCGTCCGTTCGCTGTTGGCGCTGTGCGCCGCGTTGGCCTTGCCGGCCGCATCCGCCGCGCCGCCGAATTTTCAGATGCCGTTTCCGTGCAAGCAGGTTTGGAAAGGCAATACCCGCGAGCGGCACAGCCCGCCGTTGGCGATCGATCTCAGCCGCGCCAACGGTGCCGGCGACAAGGTCGTCGCCGCGGCCAAGGGCAAGGTGACCAAGGTGCGCGATGTCGGAAACCGCAGCTACGGCAAGTACGTGGTGATCGACCACGGCAGCGGCTGGACCACGCTGTACGCGCATCTGAATTCGTTCTCGGTCGCGGTCGGCGACCGGGTCGCGTTGGGCCAGGGCATTGGTACGGTCGGCAACACCGGCACCTCCTTCGGCGCGCATCTGCATCATGAGCAACTGCTCAACGGCGACTTGCAGAAGATCAAGTTCAACGGTCGGCAGATCCATTACTACGACGGTCCCGACCGCTACAGCGACTACAAGAGC